>NZ_VDMO01000009.1 GCF_006335125.1 Deinococcus radiopugnans ATCC 19172 | reverse complement strand
TCGCCGGGAAACTGGCGGGGCTGGCGACGCAGGAGGGCATGACCGCCGAGCCGGAGGCCCTGAACCTGATCGGACGGCTGGCCGACGGGGCCATGCGCGACGGCGAGAGCCTGCTGGAGCGCATGCTGGCGGCGGGCAGTGCGGTCACGCGGGCCGGGGTGGAAGAGGCGCTGGGGCTGCCGCCCGGCGAGCGCGTGCGGGCCGTCGCGGCGGCGCTGGTGACCGGGGACGTGGGCGCGGCCCTGCAGGGGGCCGGGCGGCTGTACCGCGACGGCTTCGCGGCCCGCACGGTGGTGGAGGGGCTGGTCTCGGCGCTGGGCGCGGCCCTGCACGCCGAACTGGGTCTGGACGACGAGGGACGGCTGGACGGCGCAGACGTGCCCCGGCTGCTGAAGCTGCAGGCGGCGCTGGACGGGCAGGAGGCCCGCTTCGCCCGCTCCGCCGACGGGCAGAGTCTGGAGCTGGCCCTGACCCACGCCCTGCTGGCCGCCGATGGTGGTGGTGCGGGCAGCGGCACCGGGGGGCCGAGGGAACGGCCTTCAGGTGACCGGGGGGCGGGGGGCCACGCGGCGGCCATTCCGGCGGACCTGCTGCAGCGCCTGAACCGCATGGAAAAGGAACTGGCCGGTTTGCGGGCAGGCGGCGGCGCGGCCGCCCCCCAGGACCGCCGAGGCCCCGCCCCTGCCCGCGAACCCGTGCGCGAGGCAGTGGCGGCGATTCAGGAAGACAGTCAAGCGCACGGCGAGGCCCACCCCCCCCAGCAGGACGCGGCGCCCCAGGGCAACTGGGCCGACGTGGTGCGGGCGGCCAGCATGCAGCTGCGCGCCTTCCTGAAGCCCGCGCGCATGCACGCCGAGGCCGGCTACGTCAGCCTGATCTACGACGACAAGAACGCGTTTCACGCCAAGCAGGCCCTGAACAAGTTCGACGACATCTCGGCCCTGGCCCTGCGGGTGTTCGGCCCAGTCACCTTCGAGCTGATCACGGCGGAGGCCACCAAGAAGCAGAAGCTGGGCGGCGGGACCGTCCCTCAGGGCACTGCCCCAGCCCTCCAACCTGCGCCCATACCGCGCAGTGCCCCCGCACAGGCCGCCCCATCCCCGCAGGCCAGCGCCGAAGCCGCCGCCGGAATCGAGATTGCCCCCTTTGACCCCACGCCGCGCCGTGCCAGCCGGACCGCCGAGGGGCCTGGACCGCAGGCGGGGGCGTCTCCCTCGCCGCAGGCCACGCCCCCGCAGAGCGGCCTGCCCCCCCGCCCGGCCGCGGTGGCCACGCTGGATCCACCCGGCAGCGTTCCTCCGCCCCGGCCCCAGACGCGGCCTCCTGAGACCCCCGTGACCGAGACACGTCTCCCCCGCCCCGCCAGCCCGGACGACGTGGCCCCCGCCCCGCTGCCCACCATCGACGCCGACCCCTGGCAGGCGGAGCATGTGGCCGCCGCGCCCCCACCCCCCGCAGGCGCGGCCCCGCCGGAAGCCCGCACCGCCGCACGCGAGCTGTACGTCGTGGAGCCGATTGACGTCGAACCCGATTGGGACGACATCGGCGGGCCACTCGACGCAGCGGGACCAGCTGGTCCACCCGATCTGGACGACGCGCCGTACGCCAGTCTGGCGGTGGAGCGGCCCGCCCCGGCGCCGCGTTCGGCCGCGCCGCCCGTGCAGCCGGCCAGCGCCGCGCCGTCACGCCCCGGCGACATCCGCGCGCATCCCATGTACGAGGAGATCAAGGGCCGCTTCAGCGGGCGCGTGCGCGAGATCGGCAAGAACCGCAACCCGGTGGCCCCGGCGACAGAGGGCGAGACCGAAGATGAGGACGCCGAGGCCTAGCCGGGCGGCGTCAGACGACGTCCAGCGTGATGGTCACCGGGCCGTCGTTGCTCAGGTCGATCACCATATGTTCCCCGAACCGGCCCTCGCCCACCGCCAGTCCCAGGTCCCGCAGGGCGGCGTTGAACACCCCGTACAGCTCGCGGGCCTGCTCGGGGGGGGCCGCGCCGATGAAGCTGGGGCGGTTGCCCGCGCTGGTGTCGGCGTACAGCGTGAACTGGCTGATGCTCAGCACGCCGCCGCTCGTGTCCCGCACGCTGCGGTTCATCTTGCCCGCGTCGTCACCAAAGATGCGCAGCTTGGCGATCTTGGCGGCCAGCGCCCGCGCGGTCTGGGTGGTGTCCCCCGGCGCGACGCCCAGCAGCACCAGCAGTCCCGGCCCGGTCTGACCGGTGACCTCGTCCGCCACGGTGCAGGTGGCGTGCCGCACGCGCTGCACGACGGCCCGCACTAGTTCCCCGCAGCGCCGCTGCCCAGCCGGTCGCGCAGGCTGGACACCGCCTCGGTCAACAGGTCGGCCTCGGCGAAATCGAGGTTGCCGCGCGTTTTCTCGGCCAGCATGGTCAGCAGCTTCAGGCTGCGCTCGGCTGTCTGGCGGGCGCGGGCCTCGTGCAGCAGCCCGTCGCGCGCGGCGCTGGCGGTGGCGGCGTTCAGGTCACCCAGCGCGGCCTCGGCGGTGGCCTGGAGCGAATTGACGAGTCCGACGAATTCAGGATGAGGCATGGAACGTAGTGTATGCGCCGGGCAGAGTGTGCGGGGAACAGGCGACTTCGCCGGACGTATGGCCTTCAGAACAGGCCCGGTTGACCGTCCATCTCGTGCGGCGCCAGCCGGGCCAGCTCATCCGGCGTCTTCTCGCCGCGCAGCACGGCGGCCACCTCGCGGATGTCGCGCCAGGTCTGCGCCTTGGGGGTGCCGGGGGTGCGGGCCGGGTGGCGCAGCAGGTACGCGGGGTGAAACAGCGGCATCAACAGCGTCTGGTACGTCCCGCCGTCGCCGTCATCCGGCGTCAGGGCAAACCACTGACCGCGCAGGCTGGCGACGCCGCGCCCGGTGCTGAGCAGGTGCTGGGTGGCGGTGTTGCCCAGACTCAGGATCACGCGCGGGCGCAGCAGAGTCAGCTGCGCGTCCAGCCACAGCGAGGTGCAGGTTTCCACCTCGTCGGGGCGCGGGGGGCGGTCACCGGGGGGACGGCACCGGACCGTGTTGGTCAGGTACGCCTCGTCCCGCCCGATGCCTGCCGACGCCAGAATACGGTCCAGCAACGCCCCGCCGGCCCCCACGAAGGGGCGGCCCGTCCGGTCTTCCTCGCGCCCCGGCCCCTCGCCGATAATGACCAGGGGCGCGGCCGGATCACCCTCGGCCACCACGACGCCGCTACAGCCTGGGCGCAGGCGGCAGGCGACGCAGCCGGTACTCTGCAACTCCAGCGCCTGCAGCGCCGCCCGCTGCGTGGCTTCAGCTGCCAGCGGCAGCTTCCTCAGTCGGGGTCAACTTGGGGCGGCGGCTGCGGGCCTCGCGGCGGGTCTTGGGGTCCAGGCCCACCAGCAGAAAGAAGTTTTCCAGCGCGTTTTCCTGGCCCTTCAACTCCGGATGCTCGTGCTCAGGGGTGCCGGTGGAAAACGGAATGGCCTCGTACAGCTTCAGGGCGTGGGTGACCACGTCGTCTGGGGCGTGCTTCTCGGCGTAGGTGCCCAGCGCCACGTACATCTCGCGGCGGCATTCGGCGTGTTTCAAGAAGGCGGCCGGCCACGGCGTTTCGGGCGCGCGCAGCATGTCCTGACGGGCGATCCGGCGGTAGTGCTTCAGACCTTGCAGCAACTGATCGGTGGTCATGGGTTCCTTCATCGGTCCTCCAGATCAGGTGTCTGATCGATGGGTGCGGGTCAATCGGTGCTCGTCCATGAATCTCGGGGCGAGCCGCTGTGTCCTGCCTTCAAGTATAGGAGGCCGGAGTCTTTTCAGCGTCTTTCTGGGGAAGCCGGGCGCCACGCCGCGTCAACCCTTCCCTCATCCCGACTGCCCGATTTCACATGTGAGCGGGATGAGTTAATGACAAACCGCACACCTGGGGTTCCGGCTGTGACTGACGCCACTTTTTCAGCTGCCCCGAAGATGAGCCGAAGTCTGAGAAGCTTGAGCCAGAGGCCAAATTTTCATTCTGTTCACGCAGTGGCCTGACGCATAAAGAACGTATAGGCGCATAACCAGAGCGTTTAAGTGCAAGAATTAAGAGCGAATAAATAAAGCTGCGCTAAACTTCTGAAGTCGATGAATTACTCCCGCCTTCTGTTCCCCCTCGTTTTCGCCGCCCTGACCAGCACCGCTGCCCTGGCCTCCACGTACACCGTCAAGAGCGGTGACACCCTGTCCGCCATCGCGCGCGCCACGGGGACGGACGCCGGCACGCTGATGCGCCTCAATGGTCTGAACAGCAGCACCATTCAGGTGGGGCAGAAGCTGAACATCGGCGGGGCCACCGTCAACGCGCCCGTCCGCAACGCCGCCCCCGCCGCCAGCACCACTGGCGGCGCTTACGTGCGGACCGCCGCCGCCCGCTTCCTGGGCGTGCGTTACGCGCTGGGCGGCAATGGCCGGAACGGGCTGGACTGCTCCAGCTTTACCCAGAGCGTGTTCCGCAACCTGGGCATCAACCTGCCGCGCACCGCCGCCGGGCAGTGGAACACAGGCCGCGCGGTCAGCCGCCGCGACCTGCGGGCGGGCGATCTGGTGTTCTTCAACACCATGGGGCGTGTCGCCAGTCATGTGGGACTGTACGTGGGCGACGGCATGATGGCGAATGCCAACAGCTACAAGGGGCGCACCGTCATCGAGCCGCTGTTCGCCAATGCGTACTGGGCCAACCGCTACAACGGCGCGCGCCGCGTCATGAACTGAGCCAGAGTGAGCCAGAGCACCACGATGGAGGCGGGCGGATGACATCGACTCATCCGCCCGCCTCCTTTCTGTGGGGACAGATCTGTGGGACAGACACGCCCGTTCAGACCGCGCCTGCTACCCTGAACCGCAATGAAACTTCTGGTCGTCGGCGGCGCAGGTTATATCGGTTCACACACAGTGCGGCAGTTGCGGGCGGCGGGGCACCGCGTGGTGGTGCTGGACAACCTCTCCAGCGGGCACGCTGAAGCCCTGCCGGACGACGTGGAACTGATCAAGGCCGACCTGCTGGATTTCCCCAGCGTCAAGGCCGCGCTGGAGGCCCACCAGCCCGACGCTGTGATTCACTTCGCCGCGCTGATAGAGGTGGGCGAGAGCATGCGCGCCCCGGCCCGCTACTACCGCAACAACGTGGTGGGCAGCCTGAATCTGCTGCAGGCCATCGTGGAGACGCGCAAGGTGCCACTGGTCTTTTCCAGCACCGCCGCCGTGTACGGCACCACCGACGCCGTGCCGATTCCCGAGACCGCCGCCCTGCAGCCCGAGAGCGTCTACGGCGAGACCAAGCTGATGACCGAGCGCATGATTCACGCCTTCCACACGGCGCACGGTCTGCCGTACACGGTCCTGCGCTACTTCAACGTGTGCGGGGCGGCTGCCGCCGGGGACATCGGCGAGGCGCACCCCAGCCAGAGCCACCTGATCGAACTGGCGTGCATGACCGCCCTGGGTCAGCGCGAGAAAATGCTGATCTTCGGCGAGGACTACGACACGCCCGACGGCACCTGCATCCGCGACTACGTGCATGTGCAGGATCTGGCCGACGCGCATGTCCTGGCGGTGGAGGCGCTGCACGCCGGGCAGGCGGACGCCGCCACCTACAACGTCGGCCTGGGCCACGGCTTCAGTGTCAAACAGGTGCTGGACGCGGTGGACGCCGTGGTGGGCACGCCGCTGGAGCGCGAGATCGCCCCCCGCCGCGCGGGTGATCCGCCCCGGCTGGTGGCCGACGCCACGAAGATCGTGCAGGACCTGGGATTTTCGCCGCAGTTCACGGACCTGCAGGAGATCGTGCAGACCGCCTGGAACTGGCACAAGGGGCATCCACACGGCTTCGAGAAGTAGATTGGCCGCATGACAAAAGCCGATGCTCCGGACCTCTCCGCCCACATCGAACGCGGCCTGACCGACTTGCGCGATCTGGTGGCGCTGCAAAGCGTCTCCGCGCAGGGCCGCATGCTGCCCGAGACTGCGGACGCCGTGACTGCCCTGCTGGAGGCCGAGGACTTCACGGTGGCCCGCTACCCCGGTCAGGTGGCCCCGGTGCTGGTGGCCGAGGCGGGGAGCGGCCCCTTCACGCTGCTGATCTACAACCACTACGACGTGCAGCCGGAAGACCCGCTGGAGTTGTGGGACACGCCTCCCTTTGAACTCACCGAACGGGATGGCCGACTGTACGGACGCGGGGCGTCGGACGACAAGGGCGAGTTCGTGTCGCGGCTGGCCGGGCTGCGGGCGCTGCGCGAGCGGCACGGCGGCCGCCTGCCCCTCAAGGTGAAATGGCTGCTGGAGGGCGAGGAAGAGGTGGGCAGCCCCAGCCTGGAAGCCTTCGTGAGGGACCACGCCGACGAATTGCAGGCCGACGGCGTGTGGTGGGAATTCGGCAGCGTGACCCCCGAGGGCCGGCCCATCCTGTACGCGGGCCTGAAGGGCATCGTGTGCCTGGAACTGCGCTGCCGGGTGGCGGCCAGCGACCTGCACAGCAGCACCGGCGCGGTGGTGGACAACCCGTTGTGGCGGCTGGCAAAGGCCGTGGCCAGCCTGCGCGACGACACCGGGCGCGTCACCATCCCCGGCTTTCACGACGATGTGCGGCCCGCCAGCGAGGCCGATCTGGAGGCCATCGCCCGGCTGCCCGGCCACGGCGAAGCGCTGTACAGCGCCTACGAGGTCACGCGGCCCCTCGGCACGCCTGAGGACCACCACACCCGCCTGAACCTGATGCCGGTGCTGAACGTCAACGGCTTTCACGGCGGCTACGGCGATGGCGGCAGCAAGACCGTGCTGCCCGCCGAGGGCTTCGTCAAGATCGACTTCCGGCTGGTGCCGGACCAGAACCCCGACAGGATCGTGCAACTGCTGCGCGCCCATCTGGACACCCAGGGCTTGCAGGACGTGGACATCGTCGAGCTGGAAAGCCACCAGCACCCGGCCCGCAGCGATCTGAACCATCCCTTCGTGCAGACGGCGGTGCGGGTGGCCAGAGAGGTCTACGGCCAGGACGCCATCCTGAACCCCAGCAGCGGCGGCAGCGGCCCGATGCACCCCTTCATGGAATACGTCGGTGCGCCGGTGATCGCCCTGGGCATCGGCAATGTGGCGGGCCGCGTCCACGCCCCCAACGAGAACGTGCTGCGCCGCGACTTCGAGACCGGGGTGCAGTACGCGCTGGCATTCATGGACGCGCTGGGAGACGCGAAGGCAGAGGCCCCGACAGGGCGCTGAACAGGAGGGCGCGGAGCGGATCGCCTCCGGCAGCCATCCTCTGGGACGCCGCGTTCCCGGCTCAATCCGGAGGCTAGACGACTGGCCCAGCCCCCGCCCGGACATCGGGTACAGTCCTGCCATGATCCGCTCTGGCCTCCTTCTTACCCGTCCTCCGGTGGAGTGAACGGCTGAGGAAGATTGTGGCCGCCCAGTCCCCCGGAGGAGTCCCCTTCGGGGGATTTTCCGTGCCTGCCCAAGCTCAACTCGCGCCTCAGCCCGCTACAGGAGAACCCATGACCCAGCCGCAGAACAATCAGCCGCAGAGCACCGACCGCATCCGCATCTTCGACACCACCCTGCGCGACGGCGAGCAGTCGCCGGGCGTGGCCCTGAACCACGCACAGAAGCTGGAAATCGCGCACCAGCTGGCGCGGCTGGGCGTGGACGTGATCGAGGCGGGCTTTCCCATCGCCAGCCCCGGCGACCTGGAGGGGGTCTCGCGGATCGCGCGCGAGGTGCGCGGGCCGATCATCACCGGGCTGGCGCGGGCCGGGCGGGCGGACATCGAGGCGGCGGCGCGGGCGGTGGAAGCGGCGGAAAAGCCCCGCATCCACACCTTTATCGCCACCAGCCCGATTCACATGGCCAAGAAACTGAACCTGGAACCCGACGCCGTGGTGGAACGCGCCGTGCAGGCCGTGACGCTGGCCCGCTCCTTCGTGGACGACGTGGAATTCAGCGCCGAGGACGCCACCCGCAGCGACTGGGCCTTCCTGAGTCGGATTTTCAAGGCCGCCGTGGAAGCCGGAGCCACCACCATCAACGTGCCGGACACCGTGGGCTACACCACCCCCGACGAGATGCGCAAGCTGTTTGCGTTTCTGAAGGCCGAGTTGCCCGCCCACGTCATCCTGAGCAGCCACTGCCACGATGATCTGGGCATGGCGGTGGCGAACTCCATCGCGGCGGCTGAGGGCGGCGCACGCCAGATCGAATGCACCATCAACGGCATCGGCGAGCGGGCCGGAAACGCCAGCCTGGAAGAGATCGTGATGGCCTTTCACACGCGGGCCGATCACTACGGCTACAAGACCGGCATCCAGACCCGCGAGCTGTACCGCGCCAGCCGCCTGATCAGCCGCCTGAGCGGCATGCCCGTGCAGCCCAACAAGGCCATCGTGGGCGACAATGCGTTTGCGCACGAGTCCGGCATTCACCAGGACGGCGTCTTGAAGGCGCGCGAGACCTACGAGATCATGAACGCCGAGCTGGTGGGCCGCGAGGCCGCCGTGCTGGTGATGGGCAAGCACTCGGGCCGCGCCGCCTTCCGCAAGGCACTGACCGATCTGGGCTACGCCGATATGCCCGACGACAAGGTGCAGCACCTGTTCGGGCGCTTCAAGGATCTGGCCGACCGCAAGGGGCAGATCTTCAGTGACGACCTGCGTGCCCTGGTGGACTCCCGCAGCGACGTGCCGCAGACCTTCAGCCTGGAAGGCTTTCAGATCACCTCCGGCATGAACATGACCCCGGTGGCCTTCGTGCGCCTGCAAACCCCGGACGGCCCGGTGGACGCCACCGCGCACGGCGACGGCCCGGTGGAGGCCGCCTTCCAGGCCATCAACAAGATCACGGGCCTCACGCCCACGCTGGAGAGCTACCGCATCCAGGCCGTCACGCAGGGCGGCGACGCGCTGGGCGAGGTCAGCGTCAGCGCCCGCCACGGCGAGACGCTGCTGCACGGTCTGGGCGTCGCCACCGACGTGGTGGAGGCCAGCGCCCGCGCGTGGATTCGTGTGCAGAACATGATCGTGGCCGGCATGGGGGCCGAGCGGCGTCAGGGCGAATTCGCGCCGGGGCGGATCTGAACAGAGACGGTGCGCCGCACTTTGCCTCACTGCCCAAGAAAAATTTGTGGCGTCTGAAGCCAGAAGAGAGTCAGGGGTCCCGCCCATGATCCAGGAAATTGCCCTCCTCCACATCCGCCCCGGCCAGACCGCCGCGTTCGAGGCCGCCTTCGCGGGGGCGCAGCGCATCATCGCCAGCATGAAGGGCTACGTGCGCCACGAGTTGCAACGCTGCCTGGAGGATGACCACAAATACGCCCTGCTGGTGTGGTGGGAGACCCTGGAAGACCACACCGAGGGCTTTCGCGGCAGCGCCGAATACGAGGAATGGCGGGCAGTGCTGCACCACTTCTACGATCCGTTCCCCACGGTGGAGCATTACGTGCAGGTGGCCCTGTAATACGGATTCCGTTTGTAACGCGACAGAGGTCGAGACAGCTCCGATGTCTACACTCCACGTCCGGAACCCGTTCTTTTTCTCCTCGCTCTGCTCGGATTTCCAGGTGTTTTCAACACTTTTCAATCGGAGTCCGTATCACCCGGCCCCTGCGCGTGGTGTTCGTCTGCGCCCAGAACAGGCTGCGGAGCCCCACCGCCGAGGCGATCTTCTGCGGCACGCCCGGCTGGGAAGTGACCTCGGCCGGCACCCACCGCGACGCCGAAACGCCGGTCAGCCGCGACCTGCTGGAATGGGCCGACGTGGCCGTCTGCATGGAAAAGCGTCACCGGGACGTCCTGCGCCAGCGTTTCAATGGGGCGCTACCGGATGACCGTCTCCTCACGCTGGGCATCCCCGACGATTACGAATTCATGGACCCGGAACTGATCGACATGCTGCGAAGGCTGGTGCCGTGGCGACTGGAACGGGTGACGCCGCGCGAAGACAGCCCAGGTCCGCGCCCTTCCCTCCCAGGTGGTGTCTCCGCAGCCCTCCCCTGACCACGCTCTGGGCATTTCCCACTCCTCCCCGATCATGGCCCGATCATGGGCCGCCCGCCATGATCCGGGCATGAACACCGATCAGTGCACTCCAGAACAGCAACGGCATCCGGTCGCCTTTCTGGTGCACCCGCGCACCGACGTGGCGCGTGACCTGGGCGGAGTGTGCCGCCCGCTGGGCTGGGTGCCCAACGCGGTGTACGAGGGGCTGATGCGCCGGGTCAGGCTGCCCAGCGCCGTGACCGGGACGCTGCGATACGCCGACGCGCCGGGGTTCAGGGCCGGGTGGCTGATCACCGTGCCGCTCACGCCGTCCGAACTGCTGAGCGGCAGCCGCCGGGTGCGCGACACCATTGACCGCGCCGTCTCCCGCGCCCGTGACCTGGGGGCCAGGACGGTGGGCCTGGGCGCGCTGACCGCCCCGGCGACGGCAGGCGGCGCGGCGCTGCGGCACCGCCCGGACATTGGCATCACCAACGGCAATGCCTTTACGGCGGCCGTCACGTTCCAGGGCGTGCTGCGGCTGCTGAGGCAGTGCGCGCCGGACGCGCGGGTGGCGGTGGTCGGGGCCAGCGGCAGCGTCGGCACGCCACTGACCGGGCTGCTGGCCCGCCAGACCGCCCAGCCACTGCTGCTGGTGGGCCGCAACCGCAAGCGCCTGGACGCGCTGGCCGCCACGCTGGAACCGGGCCGCGCGCAGCTCAGCACGACGCTGGACGATCTGCGCCGCGCCGACGTGGTGGTGCTGCTCACCTCGGCGGCGGACGCGCTGCTGGACAGCCGCCACCTGAAGGCGGGAGCCATCGTGCTGGACGACACCCAGCCGCGCAACACCCGCCCGGAGCTGCTGCTGGCGCGGCCGGACGTGCGGATCGTGGACGGCGGACTGGTCAGCGTGCCGGGCATCGTGCGCCGGGGCTACATCGGGCTGCCGCCTGGGATCGCCTACGCCTGTCTGGCCGAAACGCTGCTGCTGGGGCTGGCCGGACATCAGGGGCACTTCGCGCTGGGCACGCCGAGCGTGGGGCAGGCCGAGCACATGCTGGGGCTGGCCCACCGCTTCGCGCATCTGGGCTTTACCCTGGCGCCGCCGCACACCTTCGGGCAACCGGTGAACCTGAACCGGCGGTTCGAGGACCCTCTGCCCACAGCTCTGCCCACAGACAGCGCGGCCAGCGTGGCCGGGACGGCGCTCGCATGAGCCGCCACGCCTCGGCCGTGCGCGCCCGCCTGCTGATCCTGGGCGGCGGCTACGTGGGCATCGACGCCTACCGCGCCGTGATGCGCCAGTTGGGCCGTCAGGTGCGGCGCGGGCAGGTGGAGATCACGGTGGTGAACAGCACGCCGTACCACACCTTCCACGGCTTCACGGGCGAGGTGCTGGGCGGCGTGCTGCCGCTGGAACGCACGCTGACCCCCCTCCGGGACCTGCTGCCGCAGGCCCGCGTGATCGAGGCCACCGTGACCCGCGCCGAGCTGCCGATGCAGCGTGTCCATGTCCAGGATCAGGCCGGGCGGACCAGCACCCTGTGCTACGACCACCTGCTGATCGGCACCGGATCGCGCGATCCCTTTGAGCGTGTGCCAGGGCTGCGCGAACACGGCTGGCGGCTCAAGGACAGCCGCGACATGCAGGCGTTCCGCGCCCATCTGGCGCAGCGACTGGCGGACGGGCAGCCCACCACCCTGGCCGTGATCGGTGGCGGCTTCGCCGGCGTGGAGATGGCGGCGGCCCTGCGCGAGCGGCTAACCCGCGCCGGCGTACCGGGCGAGGTGCATCTGCTGTGCAGCGGCGGCGTGCTGGACTGCCTGCAAGGCCGGTTTGGTGGCCTGGCGGCCCATGCCCGGCAGGCGCTGCAACGCGCCGGGGTGCAGCTCCACCTGGGCCGGCGGGTCACCGAAATCAGGGCTGGAGAGGTGCGGCTGGAAGACGGCGCGTCGCTGCGGGTCAACGAGATCCTGTACGCCGCCGGCATCGCCCTGAGCGTGCTGCCCGGCACCGAGGAGTTGCCGCGCGACGACGCCGGCCGCCTGCTGACCGACGACTTCCTGCGCGTTCAGGGTCAGACCCGGCTGTGGACCGGCGGAGACGCGGCCCGCGTCAGGCATCCGGCCCGCGCCGGGGACTGCCCGGTTAATGCCCTGTGGGCCATGAAGCACGGTATGTGGGCCGGGCACAACATGGCCCGCAGCGTGCAGGCGCGGTCCCTGAAGCGCTTTTCGTACCGGGGGCTGGGTCAGGTGGCGGGCCTGGGACGAGGCGACGGCGTGGGCGAACTGTTCGGCGTCCCGCTGACCGGCGCGGCCGCGTGGTGGCTGCGGCTGCTGTTCTTCGTGTGGTACATGCCCTCGAAAAGGCAGGGGGCGCGGGCCTTCGCCGAGATGCTGCGGCCCCCGAGGAGACGGGGCACCCCCGCGTCAGCCCTGCAGCCCACCGGGGGCTGACCCCAATCAGGGCATCAACCCCTACGCGTTGAAGAAGCGCAGCAGCGGCCTCCACCACGGAATCCCCGCCAGCGCCACCACCAGACTGAGCACGGTCCACACGGTCACGGCGCGAAATTTGGCCGGATTGCCGCTCGCGCGTTTGCTCAGCGCCGAGGCCAGGGTGGCGAACACGGCGGCCAGCACCCCCAACCCCAGGTGTTCCCACTGGAAGCTGGCGCGTGCCCCCGCGAAAACCGGGATGTTCTGGGCGCCCATGAAGCCGAACAGCAGCAGCCCCAAGACCAGTTGCAGGCTGACCGTGCCCACGAACGCCACCACCGGACGCCGGTCGGCGGCGGTGAAGGTCCGGCCCGAACTCAGGCCCGAGAAGCCGCGGAACAGCGCCCACACGCCCGCCAGCACCACCAGCCAGCGGTTGATGTTGTGCAGCGTGAGCAGAATCACATACAGGGTTGCCATGGGCCCAGCCTACGGGGTGGAGCGGGCCGGGTCAAAGGCAAACGGCAAGAGTTGATGAGCGCGGTCTTCTGGCCGTGGTCCACCGCTTCTAGAGCATTTGTCCGAATTGCTGCATCAGAAAAAAGACTTCTGATGCCTCCATTCTCTCCTTCGGAGCTGTACCAGTCCCAAATGCTCAGCACAATTCACTCACTCTCTGCGAGCTGTGCCAGTCCGTTCGGTCAAAAGCAAACAGCACTTTTGACAGATGCTCTAGAACACCACCGTCTTGTTGCCATGAACCAGCACACGGTCCTCGACGTGGGCCTTGACGGCGCGGGCCAGCACCTGCCGTTCCACGTCGCGGCCCAGACGCATCAGCGTGTCGGGCGTCTCGCGGTGGGTGACCGGCACGACGTCCTGGGCAATGATCGGCCCGGCGTCGAGTTCCTCGGTGACGTAGTGGCTGGTGGCCCCGATCAGCTTGACGCCCCGGTTGAAGGCCGCGCGGTAGGGGTTGGCGCCGACAAAGGCCGGCAGGAAGCTGTGGTGAATGTTGATCACGGGCCGCCCGAACCCGCGCAGAAAGTCCCCCGACAGAATCTGCATGTAGCGGGCCAGCACGACGAACTCGGCGTCGGCCTCACGCAGCAGCCGGACCTGTTCGGCCTCGGCCTCGGCCTTGTTGGCCTTGTTCACGGGCACGACATGAAAAGGAAGGCCGAACATCTCGGCGTCACGGCGCAGCTCCTCGTGGTTGCTGATGATCAGCGGGATGGTCACGTTCAGCTCGCCCCGGCGTTTGCGCCACAGCAGGTCCAGAAAGCAGTGGTCGTAACGGCTGACCAGAATCGCCATGCGCCGGGGTTCGGCGCGGTAGGCCAGCGTCCATGCCATGTCGAACGGCCGGGCCACCCCGGTCGCGAAGGCACGCTCGAAGCCGTCGCGGGACAGGTCCAGCCCGTCCAGGTAGAACTCCATGCGCATGAAGAAGGTGCCGCCCGCCGGATCGGTGCTGTGCTGATCGCTGTGGATGATGTTCGCGCCGTGGTGGTGCAAGAACTGCGACACCGACGCCACGATCCCGCCGCGGTCCGGGCAGGTGATGGTCAGTGTCGCCGTATTCAGCGGATCGGGAACGGTGGCAGGCGCGGTCATGGGGCGCAGCATACGGGAGCCCGGCCCCAGCCCCCGCGTCCCGGTTTAGCTCAGGCCGCCGCGGGCGTACAGGCCGCCGACGACGAAGGTGAGCAGCACGAAGGCCAGCGAGGCCACGGTCAGGCCCAGCGCCTTGACCCGGCTGTCGCGTGCGTCGCGTTTGGGCAGCCAGTAGTACAGCATCACCAGTCCCAGCGAGCCCACGCCGCCCAGGTAATGCACGTACTTCTGCACGGTGCCCAGCCCCTGGTCCAGCAGCTTGATACCGATCAAGGCCTGCACGATCAGCGCGATCTGAAAGACGATCAGCGCCGCGTTCTGCCAGCCGCCCAGCGCGGGGCTGCGGAGGGAATCCGGGCTGCCCGAAGCGGTGCCCACCGAGGTCTTGAGGGTGGCGAGGCCGCGCCAGTTGAGGCCGACGGTGAGGATGGCGGCCAGCACGACAAGGCCGCCGATGGCGTTGTGGAGGGCCGGTTGGATGATGATTTCGTCCATGATGGTGAACTCCTTGGAGGATGCTCGAGTATTGACTTACCGGTAGGTAAGTTCATGGGCCAGCCTAGCCCGTTTCAGGCGCAGGGTCAAGGGAGCGGGATCAGGCGTTTACGCCAGGCGGCGCACGCAGCCCCGCGCGAAGGCGACAGCCTCGTCCAGCCGCGCCGGGCCGCCCTGTTCGGCAGCGCGGCCCGCCCGGTGAAGGGCCAGCAGCAGGCCGAACAGGGCCGCGTCGCGGTCACACGCCAGCGCCGCCGCCTCGGCCACGCGCGCCGCCGCGCTCCAGCCGTGAAAATAGGCCACGCTGGCCACATCCCACGCAGGCGGGCCGACGGCGGCGTCCCCGAAATCCAGCAACGCCCTCAATCGCCCGGCCTGCCAGCGAATCTGTCCGGCGTGCAGATCGGTGTGGCACAGGGCGGAAGGGAGGGTGGCAGGTGTTCCAGCCACCCGCCACAGCTCGGCCTCCAGCGCCCGCAGCGGCGTGGCGAGGTCCGGCGCGTGCCGCAGCAGCGGTTGGGCAAACAGTTCGCCCCCGTTCAACGGCCACCCCTGCAGACGGGTGCGCAGGCCATCGACTGACGTAGAGGCCGCGCCCTGAAACCCCACCGCCCGATCTTCCAGAAGACCAAATCCAGCATGAGGCAGAGCGTGCAGCACGCCCAAAGCGCGGCCGAGGTCCGCCCAGCCTGCCGCCGATGGTCCCGCGTCATCGCCAGTCACCAGGGTTTCCAGAGTGAAAGCCCGGCCAGACGGCAGCCAGCCGACGTCCAGCACTTCCGGCACCGGCACGCCAGTGGCAGACAGCGCCCGCATGACTCCCGCCTGAGCGTGAAGCCGCGCTTCCGGACTCCGCGCCAGCCGCAGCACCCGCCCGACAGCCGTATAAACCTCGCAGGTCGCTCCCACCGACAGCAACCGTGCCGATGGCCCCAGGACGGAGCGCGCCTCAGCTTCCGGCTGCATCGCAGACGATAAACGGGGCCTTCAGATCGTTGTTGTCCACCACCACTCCCGCCCACTTTTCCGGCTGAGTCTCGCGGAAATACAGCCGATTCCCGCCGATGTAGCGGCGATTGCTCTCGGCCTCCGGATCGGGTGAGCCGAAGCCGGGGCCGCGCGCCGCGCCGCGTGGCACCGAGACGGCAAAATCGACGCGCAGAAAGATAGAATCATCCCACAGGCCACGCAATTCGGGACGGTGCAGGAACAGCCCGTCCACGATCAGGAGGCTGCCGGGCCGGGCGATCTGTTCCGGTTCAAAGAGCGGCTGATCCGAGATCACATCCAAGATTGCCGTGCGGTACCGCAGTGAGCCGCCCGGCCCCAGCGGGTCCAACAGCGTCCGCCTCAGCCCCGCATGGTCGTAGGAGTCGCGGTAGAAGCCTGCGGGCGAATCCCGACCCAGCCGGTAGCGCATGGCGCGGGGGTGATGAAAGTCGTCGGCGCTGACGCGGATGACCTCGCGGCCCAGTTCGCGCAGGGAGGCGGCCAGCTCGTCGGCGAACGTGGACTTGCCCGCACCATCCACCCCATCCACGGCGACACGCAGAACGGGGTGGGCCGGCTGAGTGTCCAGCCTCGCGGCCAACCCTCCCAGCAGCTTCAAACGGGCGTTCAGAGCTTCAACTCACCCTCTCTGGTCACGTTCAGGTCCTGGGCCACCTCGCGGGCCACCTGCTGGCGTTCGCGGTCCAGATAGGTCTGGGCCTGGGCCACCTCCTTGTCCAGCACCTGCATGGTCTCGGTGAAGCGCTCCAGCGCCTGCTGGCGGTAGGCGCTGATGGCGTCCAGCGCGCCGTACACGTCGCGGAAGGCCCCCTGGATAATCTGCGGGTCCACCGTGGCGCTGCCCGCCTGCCGCTGAATCTCGGTGGACTGCTGCTTCAGGAGGCTGGCGGTGGAGCCGATCATCTTGCCGGTGGTGTCGTTGATGGCGGTGATCTGCCCGAGAACGGCGCCCTGCGTGCCCAGCGCCTGCGAGACCATCAGCGCGGTCTTGAGGGCGCTGACGGTGGTGGTGGTGGCGCGGTCCACCCCCTTGATCAGCTCCAGGTTGTTGCGCCGCACCAGATCGAGGGCCAGGTAGCCCTGAATGCTGACCGCCAGTTGCGTGAGCAGGTCCGTGACGCGCTGGCGCACCGCGAACAGCAGTTCCTCGCTGACCATGCGGGCCTTTTCGGGATCGGTCTGGGCCAGTTCGGACAGGCGCTCGGTCAGGGCCGTGTCCACCGCCTTGCCGACATGGGCGTACTGCCGCAGCTTCTGCATGGTCTCCCACAGGTGCAGCTTCTCGGTCTCGATGGTGGCGTTGTCGCGCCGCAGTTCGTCCTGACCGCGGTACAGCGATTCGAGGATGCCGTTCAGGTGCGACTGGGCGCTCTGGTACTTGTCCATCGCGTTCTGCACCTTCCTGGCCCCCGGCAGGATGCCGAACAGGCGCCGGGGCGTAGGGGCGCGGCTGGGGTCCAGGTCTTCCACCGTGCGGCGCAGGTCCGTCAGGCTGTTCAGGATCTCGCTGCCCTCGGCCAGGGCGCCGCTGCGGGTGGCGCGCAGGGGGCGGTCCAGCATGCGGTTGCTGGTCTGCGCCGCCGCACGCTGTTCAGGCAGGCCCAGATCATGCACGGCGTCCAGTTTGCGCTTGAACTCGGGGGTGTGTGCCCCGGCGTTCAGCACGTCCACCGCGAACGCACGGGCCATGCCGTCCAGGCGCGCGCGGTCCTCGGGCGAGAGCGGCACCATTTCGGGAGCGTCCACTGGGGCCACGTTCTTGACGGCCTCCGGCGCGCTCAGGGAGGATTCGGGCGGGGTCAGCGGGCCGGGCTTGCCATCGGTCATATCTCCTATTACGCACCATCGACGTGAGGGGTTGCATCCGGCAAAAGGCGTAAAGGCTGGGGAAGCCCCGTGAACCCGTTTCCGCGCTGCCGATCCGATCACCGCACAGAGCGAGGCAACCATCTCTAACCAAAACCAGCAACCTTACTCACTTCACCAGTAAACTATTTCTGGGTGTAGTATCTGCCGATGACCCTTGAACCCAGACGTGCCCCCTTTCTGCTGCTGGCGGTGGCGGCAGGAACTTTGTTGCCGATGCAGTTTGCCGTGAACAGCGCACTGGCGGGTGAATTGAAGTCGGTGACGCTGACGGCGGCCCTGTCCTATCTGGTGGGAGCCGTGACGCTGGGCCTTGTGCTGGCCGGGCTGCGGGTGCCGGGTGCGTGGACCGCGGCGGGGGCGGCCCCGCGCTGGGTGTGGCTGGGCGGCGTCGTCGGCAGCGCCTACGTGGTGGGCAGCGTGGTGCTGACCCGGCTGCTGGGGGCGGCCCTGGCCACCAGCCTGGTGATTGCCGCGCAGGTCCTGACCGCACTGGCGCTGGACCACTTCGGGGCGCTGGGTCTGCCGCGCCGACGCCTGAACCGGGCGCGCAGCCTGGCCGCGCTGCTGGTGCTCTCGGCGCTGGCACTGCGGCTGTGGGGACTGCAGCCGGGAGGACCGGCATGAGTCTGGCGGCCCTGCTGTCCACGGTGGGCGCGGGTATTGGCCTGTCGGCGGGACTGGCCTTCAACCTGCGGCTGGCCGCCGTCCTGGCGTCGCCGCTGGCCGCCACACTGGTCAACTTCGGGGTGGGGGCAGGGCTGCTGTTCTCGCTCTGGGCGCTGGGGCTGGACGGTGCGCGGCCCACGGCCTGGCCAGCACTGTGGACCCTGACGGGCGGCCTGCTGGGCGTCACCTACGTCAGCCTGACCCTGACGGTGGGCGCGCGGCTGGGGGCCGGGGCCAGCACGGTGGCGGTCACGCTGGGGCAGGTGCTGGGGGCCGCCGTCATCACCGGCCTGGGCTGGCTGGGACAGACCGCGCAGGCGCCCACCGCGACGGGCCTGCTGAGCGCGGCGCTGCTGCTGGGCGCGGTGGGCCTGCTGGCCGCGGACCGGGAACGGGGGCGAGGATGAAAAACGCCCCCACCGCCGCGCTGCTGACACGCATCGAACGCGACTGGCGCACGGCCCGGCCCGATCTGAATCCGGAGCCGATGCTGACCGTGATCGCCGTGCAGCGGACCTCCGGCCTGCTTCAGGCCGAGCTGGAGGCTTTTTTTGCCGGGCATGGCCTGAGCCCCGCGGCTTTCGACGTGCTGGCCACCCTGCGCCGCTCGGCCCCGCCCGAGGGCCTGACGCTGGGTGAGCTGGCCGCCCTGATGGCCGTCACGCCGCCCGCCGTGACCAAACGGGTGGACGCCCTGAACGTTCGGGGCCTTCTGGACCGCCTGCCCGACGCGGCAGACCGCCGGGCCATCCGCGCCCGCCTGACGGCAGCGGGGCGCGAAGTGGTAGACGCCCTGTTGCCCCAACATCTGACCCACGAGGAACGCCTTCTGGCGGGCCTGAGTGCCGGGGAGCGTCAGACCCTCAGAACCCTGCTGGGGCGGATTCGGGCAGACTGACCGACTACTGGCCCACGTACTGGATGCGCCAGACCTTGCCCGCGCCGTCGTCGCTCAGCAGCATCGCGCCGTCAGCGGCCACCACCGGATCCACCGGGCGCCCGCTGGCCTTGTCGTTTTTTAGAAAACCGGTCAGGAAGTCGGCCACCTTGCCGGATTTGGGATCGACGGTGATGACCTTGTAGCCGCTCTTCTCGCTGCGGTTCCAACTGCCGTGCAGCGCCACGAACATCTGACCGGCGTAGTTCTGCGGAAAGGTCTTGCCGGTGTAAAAGGCCAGCCCCAGCGGCGCGGAGTGCGCGGTGGTCAGGGCGAAGGCGGGGGTGGCGTCCTGGCACACGGAGGCGCTCTTCTTGCCGAAGTCCTTGTCCCAGACCTGGGGTTCCCCGGCCTTGGTGGTGTAGCAATACGGCCAGCCGAAGAAATCCCCGCTGTTCACCTTGTAGAAGCCCTCCGGCGGAATGTCGTCCCCCAGCTGGTCGCGTCCGTTGTTGGTGGAATACAGCTGACCGTCAAACCACTCGATGCCCACAGCGTTGCGCAGGCCGCTGGCGTACTGCTTGCCGTTTTTGCCGTCGGCATCGTACACCCAGATGGCGGCGCGCTTCGGATCACTCTCCTCGCAGACGTTGCACGAGCTTCCGGCAGACACATACATTTTCCCGTCCGGACCGAACTCGACGGTGCGGGTGGAGTGGCCGCCGCCACTGGGCAGATCGACGAGTTTTTCCGCCGCCCCAGTCGCTTTCAGGTCACCCGCCTTGAACGGGAAGCGCACCACACTGTCGGTGTTGGCAACGTACAGGTAACCGCCGTGGATGGCGAGGCCGTGCGGCTGGTTCAGGCCACTGGCGAACAGTTCCTTGCCGTCGGCCTCCCCATTCTTGTCGCGGTCCGGCAGCACGTAGACCTTGCCCGCCGAGGTGTCGCTGAGCAGCACGTCGCCATTGTCGGCCACCACCATCATGCGCGGTTTCTGGAAGCCCTCGGCGAAAGGCGTGACCTTGAAGCCCGCCGGAACGGTCAGGCCAGAGGTTTCGAGCGGTGGCTTCGCCGCGTCCCCGCCCGTCTGGGCGCAACCCGCGCAGGCCAGGGCCAGGGTGCCGATCAGCAGCAGTCTCTTCATCCTGACAGTCCAGCATCCGGTCATGAGGGCGCGGGGTCAGGCAGCTTAAGGGTGGGCAGGGCCCCGTGCCGCCCGCGTTAAGGCGTGTCGGTGGGCAGGTAGTCGAACCGTGCCCCCAGCGTTTCGAGGTGGCGAAAGAACAGCGGGTAACTCTTGCGAATGTGGTGCGCGCCGGTGATGCGGATGGGCGCGTCGGCTTTCAACCCCAGCAGGGTCAGCAGCATGATCATGCGGTGATCGCCGTGCCCGTCGGCGGTGACGCCCCCGGCAATGCGGGCGGCTCCGGTGACGCTCAGGCTGTCCGCCGTCTCTTCTGCGCCGATCCCCAGCCGCTGCAATTCGCGCCGGGTGTCGCTGATACGGTCACACTCCTTGAGCCGCAGCGTGGACACGTTTTCCCAGGTGGTGGTGCCCTGCGCCAGGGCGGCGGCGGCCGTCAGGGCCTGCACCGCGTCGGTAAAGCCGTCCCCGTCGCGGGTCACGGCGCAGAGCGGCTGGCCCCCATGCACGATCAGTGTGTCCCCCTCCCGCACGATGTCTGCGCCCATGTCGCGCAGCACGGCCACCGCCTCGCGCTCGCCCTGAAGATCGTGTTCTCGCAGGTTGTCCAGGCGGACCTCGCCGAGCAGCAAGGCCGCCGCTGCCAGAATCGCCGCCGAGCCGGGGTAGTCGCCAGGGACAGCGACACGTCCGGCCCGGTACGTCTGCCCGCCAGGAATGGAAACGCGGCTGAGGTCCTCGCTGGCGCTGTAACTCACGCCAAAGGCGCCCAGTGTGTCCAGGGTCTGGCGCAGCGGGGCGTGGCTCTTGATCTGCCCGGTCAGGCGCAGGTCCAGACCACGGGGCAGCAACGGCCCCAGGAAGATCAGGGCGCTGGCGTACTGGCTGGACCGCTCGGCACTGACCTCCACCATGCCGCCCTGAACCGGCCCACTGATGGTCACGGGCAGGCGTCCACCGTGGCTGTTCACGCGGGCGCCCAGGCGTTCCAGGGCCTCCAGCAGGTCCGCCTGAGGCCGTTTGCCCAACGAATCTGGGTAATCGGTGATGAGGGTGGTGTCTGTGGTCAGCGCCGCCACGCCCATCAGAAAGCGCGCCACCGCGCCCGCGTTGCCGGGGTTCAGGGTCACGCCCGCACGGGGGGACGCGCCAAAACCCCGGATCACCGCGTCCTCCCCCACCAGACTCACGCCCGCGCCCCAGGCTTCCAGGCAGCGCAGCATGGCCCCGGCGTCCTCGCTGGTGGCGACGCCCACCACGCGGGTCTCGCCCCCGGCCAGCGCCGCCGCCAGCAGGTAGCGGGTGGTGTAGTTCTTGCTGGGCTGGGCGCGCAGCTCGCCACTCAGGCCACGGGCCGGGTGAACCAGGACATCGAACGCTTCGGGCAGGCCGTCGGGACTCATGCGGCCCAGGCTAGCGCCGGGCAGGGGCAGGGGCGGGCAGGCTGTCTGGTGCAGGGACGGCGGGCTACAGCCGCAGGATCATGCCGCCCGCGATCAGTCCCGCCCCGGTGCCGACGAGCAGCAGCGTGTCGCCCGCCTTCACCCGCCCGGATGACCGCGCCTGATGCAGCGTCAGCGGCAGACTGGCGGCGATCACGTTGCCCAGGTGGGTCAGCGTCACCTCGGTGCGCTCGGCGGGCCAGCCATAGCGGCGCATCAGGTCCAGGCCCGCCGCGCTGGCCTGATGGGGAACGACGCGGTCAATGCCCGGCAGGCCGGTGCTGAGGCCGGGGCGCAGCCCTTCCAGAAAGTCGGGCACCACCTGCGAGGCCAGCCTCAGCACCGACAGGCCGTGCATGTCGAAGGTAAAGTCGTCCGGCACGGCGTCCGGGTGACGGGGGGTCAGCAGCGAGCCGCCGCCGCGAATACGGGTGTGGTCCGCGCCTTCCGGGTAGGTGGCGACGCGCATGGCGTGGACGCCCTGCCCCTCCCGTTCAGCGGGGCCGACGACCACCGCCGCCGCGCCGTCCCCGATCAGCAGCGCGCTTTCCGGCTGCCTGACATTGAGGCCGGGGCTGCCCGCCTCGCTGCTGATGATCAGCACGTGCCGCGCCTGCCCCGCGCCGATCAGCAGGGCGGCGTGGTTCAGCGCCAGCAGAAAGCTCAGGCAGGTGCCGTGCAGGCTGTAGGTGGCCGCGCCGCGCAGGCCTAGCTCGCGGGCCAGCAGCGCCGCGCCGTCGGGAATGGGCTGCAACTGGCTGCCGCTGGCGTTCAGCAGGGTATCGATCTGGGCGAGGTCCAGCCCCGCCGCCGCTACGGCCTCGCGCGCGGCCTGGGCGCCCAAGGTCAGGGCCGTTTCGTCGCCGGACAGCCAGCGGCGCTCGTGGACCCCGGTGCGCTTGACGGCCACCTCCGGCGCCACGCCGCACAGCGCGGCGGCCTCGGCGGTGGGCACGACGCGGGCGGGCAGGGCCTGGGCGGTGGACCGAACGTGCAGACCAAGCGGCTGATTCATGGCACTCCTCCCTTCCAGAGCCGTTGGACCCGGCGGCGTTTGACCCCCGGCGGCGTGGGGGCCAGCGGCCCGGCGATGACCCGCACCTGCGTGGCGTCTGCCCCGCTGCGCTCCAGCGCCCGGCGCACCTGGACACACGCCTCCGGCCGAGTCTCAGGGGTCAGGGGGTGCAGCATCACGCTCAGGTCCGCCGCCCCGGTCTGCTCCACCCGGTACTCGCGCAGGCCGGGCACGCGGTTCATCGCCCCGCGCAGGAAGTCGGGCCAGACCGTGACCCGCCCCGCGCCCCCCGGCAGGTTCAGCGCGTCGTCCTGCCGCCCGGCCACGCGCAGCACCCGGCGGGCCGCCAGGCCGCACGAACAGCCGTCCGAAAGCAGCAGCAGGTCATCCAGGCGGTGGCGGACCATCGGCTGGGTGGCGCGGCGCAGGTCGGTCAGGACCGGGCGCAGGTAGCCGTCCCCCACCGCCTCGAAATCGAAGTGGACATGCGCCTCGTTCAGATGCAGGTGGCCGTGCGGGCAGGGCAAGCCCAGCAGCCCCTCGGTGGCCTGATAGACCTGCACCACCGGGCCGAAGCCGCGTTCCAGCGCCGCCCGGTCATCGTCCTCCAGCACCTCGGCCACGCTGACCACCCTTTCTGGCTGCGCCGTGGCCCCGGCGTCCAGTAGCGCACGCAGCACGCTGGGCGGGCCGATCAGCAACGTGGGTTGATCGGCGCTCAGCTCGGCGGCCAGTTCGTCCAGCGGGCGCAGCAGGTCCAGAAAGCGGAAGTCCAGCCGCGCGCTGCCCACGCTGCGGTACAGCCCGCCGTCGGCCCGCAGCAGGAAGGCGACACGCTGCTTTCTGAGCAGCCCCAGCGGAAAACCGGGCAGCAGATGACGCAGCACCACCCCCGCCCACTGCAAACGCTCGGCGCGCGACACCACGAACGCGCCCGCGTTGCCGCCCGTTCCGCTGGACAGCCCCACCGTGACCGGGCCGCGCGGGGTGGGCAGCGTGGGCGTGAAGTCGCGGGTGTCCTCGGCGCGGCGGGCGACGGCCAGCACGTCGCTCAGGCGCAGGTCAGCGGTATTCAGGGTGTCGAAGGCGGCCATCATCCCGGCCTTGTCCACGGGGGGCAACTCGCGCCACTGCGACAGCGCCAGCCCCGCGTCCAGAAAACGCCGGGCCGTGAAGGGGCTGTGCGCGGCCACCCAGCGCAGATGCGCCCGCGCCTGCCGGTCCTGGTGCCGCCGCAGCGCCGCGCGGTCCCGGAACATCAGGCGGCCCTCACCCAGCGCGTGGCCCAGCACGGTCAGGCGGTCCAGACGCTCAGCCATGTCCAGGCTCCGGCGCGTCGTGGCTGACGATCACGCGGGCGCGGGGATGGGCGGCCAGCCATTCGCGCAACTGCCCGGCACTGCGGCGCTCGGCGGCGGCGTCGTCGAACACCACGCGGGCCAGCGGGTGCACCTCGCGTCCCTCACGCAAGGCCCGTACGCTCCAGGCGGCGTCGGCGGCCAGCAGACTCAGGCCGGTGCCGTCGCCGTCCAGCGCGGCGTCCGGGGTGGTGCGGACGATCAAGGCGATCATCCCTGGCGCGTGACCCGGCACCTGCACCGCGGAGGCGCTGCCGTCCTCGAACACGTCGGCGGCCAGCGGAAACGGCGACAGGCCGGGCGGGGCAGGCTGGAAGTCGAGCGGCTGAACACGGGCCTCGAAATCACCGGGCAGCAGTTCGGGCATGAACGCCTTGCGGATGGCGGTCATACCGTGCAAATGCCGCAGCGGCGCGTAGGCCTCCGGGTTCAGATGAAAGCGCGCCGCCGTGAAATCGCGCAGGCCCCCCACGTGATCGGCGTGCAGGTGGGACACGATCACGTTCTCCACCTCCTCGGCCGCGAAGCCCAGGCGGGCCAGTTGCGACCGCGCCGTCTCCCGCGCGTCCAGCCGCACCGGGGTCAACAGGCCGTACAGCACGCCGGGCCAGCGCCGCATGGCGGCTGGCACCCGCGCCGAGTACCCGGTGTCGAACAGCACCGGGCCGTGCGTGGGGTGAAGCAACAGCGTAAAACCCGCCGGGTACGTCTGAACCCGCCACGCTGCGCCGCGTTCGGTCAGCGCCGACAGGTTCAGGCATTCACCCGCCGCCAGCGGAACCACGCGCAGGTGGGTCATGACCGCACCGCCGCCAGCACCTGGGCCAGCCCCTGCGCCGGGTGAACCACGGGCGCATAACCCAGCCGCGTGCGGGCATGGGTCAGGTCCAGGCTCATGGGGCGGGTGAGCAGCCGCACCCCGCTGGCGGTCAGCGCCGGCTCGGGCCGCGCAGGGTGCAGGCGGGCGGCCAGTTCCAGTACACGGGCCATGTTCTCGACGACGCGCGCCGGAACGTAGCGGCCCGGACGGGCCACCCCCAGCGCGTCGGCCAGCGCGTCCAGCGTGGCCCAGATCGGAACCGGCACGCCGTCGGTGACGTTATAGAGGCCGGGCGCAGGACGCTCCAGCGCCAGCCGTGCAGCGTGGGCCACGTTACGGACGTGCGTCAGTTCGGTGTGGACCTCGCCGCGCACCAGCTGGGGCAGACGGCCCGCACGCAGCGCCCGCGCCAGCCGGGGAATGATCGACGTGTCGCCGATGCCGTAAATCCCGCGCGGGCGCAGGAGGGTGGCTTCCGGATGGGCCTGCGTGACCTCCAGTTCGGCCAGATACTTGCTGCGGGCGTACAGAGTGTCGAAGCGCGGGCCGATCGGCGTGGTTTCCGGCACCTGATGCGAGAGGCGCGTGGCGTTGTACACGCTGGGCGTGCTGATGTGCACCAGCCGCAGCCCACGCACCGCGCAGGCCCGCGCCACCTCCCGGCTGACCGTGACGTTGTCGGCCACGAAGTCGGGCCAGCGGCCCCAAAGGGTAGAGCGGGCGGCGGCGTGCAGCACGGCGTCGGTGTTGTCCAGTGCGGGCCGCCAGTCGGCAGGAACGCGCAAGTCGGCCCGCACGAAGCCAATCCCCCCGGCCTCCAGCGCCGCCCCCTTTGTTGCGTCCCGGCCCAGACCGGTGACCGTGTGGCCGCACCGCACCAGTTCACGGGCGGTGGCGCCGCCCAGAAAACCCGTCGCGCCCGTCACCAGGATTCGCATGGGCTCAGCGTAATAGGGGGATCTGCCGGGCAGGGCCGGATTGGTACGCCGTTCAAGCGTTCAGGCAGGGCGTACCCTCTCAAGCGGTCCCGTCAGGCGGCCACAGGGCCGCGTTATACGCCGCCGACCCACCGCGCGCGATGCTGAGGGTGCGCCACTGCGGCCCGCGCAGGGTCTTGACCAGCAGGATCAGCTGGTAGACATGCCCGCTGTAGTGCGCCACCTGCCGCTGAATGGCTTCCAGCACGGTGTGGGTCTCGCCCCGGATGGTCAGCGGGCGGGTCAGATCGTCGGGGCTCAGGTGGTCCAGCGCGTCCAGAAAGACCTGCCACCCGTCGTCCCAGAGCTTCATGAGGGTGACTCCGTCCAGGGCGCCCTCCTCGAACTCCGCGTCCCGGTTGCGCCCCGCACTCTCGCCCTCGGTGCCCGCGCGGTAGCCGCCGCGCAGCGCCCCCCAGCGCGAGTGCATGTTGCCGGCCAGATGCTGAATCAGCACGGCGGCGGAGTTGCCGTCCTGCGCCAGCGGCGTATGCCACTCGCTGGCCTGAAGCTGTGCCAGCGCGCCGTCACCCAGCGCCCGCACCCCGCGCATCCGGCCGCGCACGTCCGACAGGTACAGATCAGCCACCCTCTGGGCGGTCACTGAACCCGCCTCAGCGTCAGTGGGTAACGAACGCCGTTGACGCGCAGGCTGCCGTCAAACAGCCCGCCCCGCACCTGCCCGCTCAGAAAGGCGTCGGACTTGAACGTGACCCCGCTGATCCCGAAGCCCAGGATGCCCGCGTTCAAGCGGGGCGCGTTGCCCGGCGTGACCTGGGCCGACAGTTCCGCCGCGTCGCCAGCGGGCAGCAGCGTTCCAGCGGCCTCAAAGCGGTCCCCACTGCTGAGGTTGGCCAGCGTGCCGCTCAGGGCGTGACTCACGGGATCGACGGTAAAGATCAGGCGGTACTGCTGGACGGTCAGCAGCACCCGCGCCGAACCCTCCCAGACCTGCACCGGCTGGGGCCGCACGGCTGGCGCACAGGCCCCCAGAAGCAGCGGCAGCAGCAATGCCCGTCTCAAGTGCCCTGCTCCCAGGCCAGTCCCAGGCCCAGCAGGCGGTCATCCTCGCCGTGCCGCCCGATCAGCTGCACCCCGACAGACGGGGCGGCCGTGGGCAGCGACACGGTGGGCACGCCCAGCAGGCTGAACGGCGCCGTCAGTCTGAGGACAGCGCGGCGCAGCGGCAGAACGCCCTCCCCTACCGTCACCTCGTCCTGACCGATCAACGGCGGCGGGGTGGGTACGGCGGGAGCCAACAGCACGTCGAAAGCCATGAAAACTCCATTCAGCAGCCACGCATAGTCAGTGCGGCGGTCAAAGGCCTGCTGCACCTCCGCTTCCGTGAGGGCCGCCCCCTGACGCAAAGCCGAGAGCGTGAACGGCTGGAAGCCGGGATCAGCCTGCTGCAACGCCTCGGCGTGGACCTGGGCCGCCTCGCTCAGGACGATGGGCGAGTAGGCGTCCAGCATCTCCGGCAGGTGAACGGGCGTGACCTCAGCTCCACGGCGCTCCAGATCGGCGGCGAAAGCCAGTGTCGCGTCCCGCACCGCATCGTCGGTCCAGCCTTCGGGCAACCACAGGCCCACGCGCACGCCTGTCCAGCCCTGCGGCTGAATTGGCCGCCCGGTGAGCGCTGCCTGCACCCGCGTGATGGTGGCAAGATTACGCGCCAGCGGCCCGGCGTGGTCACAGGTCCACGACAGCGGCAGCGCTCCCTGCGTGCTCCAGTCCGGGTGGCCCTTGGTGGGCTTGTAGCCGGCCACGCCGCACCACGCCGCCGGAACGCGGATGCTGCCGCCCGTGTCCGTGCCCAGCGCGAAATCCACCTGTTCCAGCGCCACGCTCACCGCCGCGCCGCTGCTGCTGCCGCCAGGGACGCGCTGGGCATCAAAAGGATGGGTGGTGCTGCCGTAGCCGTTCAGGCCGGTGATGCCCAGCGCCACCTCGTGCAGGTGGGTCTTGCCCACCGCAGAGGCCCCCAGCTCCAGCAGGCGGCGCACCAGCACGCTCTCCCCCACCTCGGGCACGGGCGCGCGCGTGCTGGCGGTCAGCGGCCAACCGGGAACGCCGAACAGATCCTTGACGCTGAAGGTCAGGCCCGAGAGCGGGCCGCCAGCGGCACCCGCCAGAGGTTCGGCAGGACGGTAGGCCCAGGCCCGCTGGGGGTCCGAAAAATCTGGAGGGGAAGACATGGAGACAGAGTAGAGCCTGAGAGTGGGGGCAGCCCGGTCTCGCCCAATATCTGCTGCTCCTACCGAGCACAAGAAAAGCCTCCTCCCACACCCGAGGGAGGAGACCAAAGAGCAGGCTGTCAGCCCAGGCGTTTGGCCGCCCGATCCGACAGCACGTCCACCAGATGGGCGCGGTACTCGGCGCTGGCGAAGCGGTCTCCCAGCATGTCCGCGCCCTCGACAAGGCCCGTTCCGGCATCCTGCCCGGCATTCAGGCGTTCTTCGAGTTTGGGCAGCCGCGCGGCCTTCTCTGCCGCCCCGGTGTAGGCCGCGCGAATCTGGCCGTCCGCATGGCGGGCCATCGCTACGCCCACAATCGCGTAATGGCTGGCCGGGTGGCGGTATTTCTCGTACACGCTGGCGGTAATGCCCTTGGGAATGCGGATGTGCGTCAGCAGTTCGCCATGTTCCACCGCGCTCTCGAACATGCCCAGGAACATCTCGTCCGCGCCCACGGTACGCTCGCCGCCCATGCCGCGAATGACGAACTCCGCCCCCGTCGCCAGGGCCGCCGCCGGGTAATCCGCGCTGGGATCGGCGTGGGCCAGCGAGCCGCCGATGGTGCCCCGGTTGCGAACCATCGGATCGCCCACCCAGCCCGCCACTTCGGGAAACAGCGGAAGCTGGCTACGCAGCACGTCAGCGTGCGTGGTCATCGCGCCCACCACGTAGAAGTCGCCCTCTTCCTTGATGCCCTTGAGTTCTTCCAGACCGAAGATGTCCAGCAGCGCGGGCGGCTGCGCCAGCCGCAGTTTCATGGCGGGCAACAGCGAATGCCCCCCGGCAATGATCTTGAGTTCAGGATTGTCGGCCATCGCCTTGAGGGCGTCGTCCACGCTGGCGGCTTTTTGGTAGTCGAAATGGGCTGGATACATGGTTGCCTCCCTTTGGTCGGCAGTACGCGGGAGGCGGTACGTGGTACGCAGTGAAAGACCGCGCACCGCACCCCGCGTACCGCACACTCGTTCAATCGTCCGCGGCCTGCCCCATCCCTGCACGCGAATCCCGGATGGCCTTCCAGACCTTCTCGGCGGTGTAGGGCATGTCCATATGCTCGATACCGCACTCGTGCCACAGGGCGTCCAGCACGGCGTTGGCGACGGCGGAGCTGCTGGCAATCGTGCCGGACTCGCCGATGCCCTTCACGCCCAGCGGGTTGTGCGGGCTGGGGGTCACGGTGTGGTCAATCTGGTACATCGGCAGATCGTCGGCGCGCGGCATGGTGTATTCCATGTACGACGCGGCCAGCAGGTTGCCCTCCTCGTCGTATGCGCCCTCCTCCCACAGGGCCTGGCCCGCACCCTGGGCGATGCCGCCGTGAACCTGCCCCTCCACGATCAGGGGGTTGATCAGAGGCCCGCAGTCGTCCACGCAGCCGTAGTTGCGCAGGTCTACCTTGCCGGTGTCGGTGTCGATCTCCACCACGGCCATGTGCGTGCCGAAGGGGTAGACGAAGTTCTTGGGATCGTAGAAGGCGGTGGCCTCCAGCCCCGGCTCCATGCCGTCGGGCAGGCTGTGGGCCAGGTGGGCCATCAGCGCCACGTCGAAGAAGGTCTTGGACTGATCCGGCGCGCCCTTGATGCGGAAGACGCCGTTCTCGTGCTCCACGTCCTCCTCGGAGGCTTCCAGCAGGTGTGCGGCGATCTTCTTGGCCTTGGCGGTGATCTTCTGCAACGCGACTTTCAGGGCGCTGCCCCCCACCGCCGCCGAGCGGCTGCCGTAGGTGCCCCAGCCGTAGGGCATCCGGCCCGTGTCACCGTGAACGAGGTCAATGTCCTCAATCGGAATCTGAAGCTCGTCGGCGGCGATCTGCGGGAAGGCCGTTTCGTGGCCCTGCCCGTGGCTGTGCGAGCCGGTGAACAGCTCCACCTTGCCGGTGGGGTACACGCGCACCAGGCTGGATTCCCACTGCCCGGCCTGTGCGCCGAGCTGGCCCACCAGCGCGGACGGCGCGAGGCCGCAGGCTTCCACGTAGCTGATCACGCTGACGCCCAGAATCTTGTTGCTGCCTTTCATTTTTTCCTGCTCGGCGCGCAACTCCTGGTACTTCATCATGTTGAGGGCCATGTCCAGCGCGGGTTCGTAATTGCCGCTGTCGTAGACCAGGGCCACCGGGGTCTGGTACGGAAAATCCTCGGGCTGGATGAAGTTCTTGCGGCGGAACTCGGCGGGGTCTTCCCCGATGGCGTGGGCCATCGCGTCCACGGTGCGCTCGATGGCGTAGGTGGCCTCCGGGCGGCCTGCGCCCCGGTAGGCGTCCACCGGCACGGTGTTGGTCATCACGCCCTGCACCTTGACGTGGACGGCGGGCAGCTTGTACACGCCGTTGCAGAGGGTGCCGTACAGGTAGGTGGGCACGGCGGGCGCGAACAGCGTTTGATACGCGCCCAGGTTCGCCAACGTGTTGACGCGGAAGGCCAGCATCTTGCCGTTCTCGTCCACCGCCATCTCGGTCTCGGTCTCGTGATCGCGGCCCTGCATGTCGCTGACGAACGCCTCGCTGCGCCGCGCCGTCCACTTGACCGGGCGCCCCGTCAGGCGGGCGGCCAGCAGCATGATGACCTCTTCCTGATACTGGAAGATCTTGGAGCCGAAACCCCCGCCCACGTCCGGGCTAATGACGCGCAGCTTGTGTTCAGGGATGTTCATGACGAACGCGGCCAGAATCAGGCGGTGAATGTGTGGGTTCTGCGAGGTGGTGTACAGCAGGTACTCGCCGCTGGCCGGAGTGAACTGCGCGAGGGACGCACGCGGCTCGATGGCGTTGGGGATCAGGCGCTGGTTGGTCAGCTTGAGCTTGACCGTCTTGTGGGCGCGGTTGAACCCCTCCTGCACGGCCACCGAATCGCCGATTTCCCAGTTGAAGGCCACGTTGCCCGGCACGTCGTCGTGAACGACGGGTGCGCCCTCGGCAATGGCCGCGCCCGCAAACGCCACCGAAGGCAGCGGCTCGTAATCCACTTCCAGCATCGAGGCGGCGTCCTCTGCCAGCGCGCGGTTCTCGGCGATCACGACGGCCACGATGTCGCCCACATGGTTGGCTTCCGTCAATGCAATCGCCGGGTGCGCGGGCGTCTTGAGTTCCGGGAGCAGCCAGCCCACCGGAATGCTGCCGATGCCCGCATCGACGATGTCCTGCCCGGTCAGCACGGCCACCACACCGGGCATCTCGGTGACACTTTCCTTGTTGATGCCGTTGATCTTCGCATGCGGGTACGGGCTGCGCACCATTGCGGCGTGCAGCATGCCCGGCAACACGATGTCATCGGTGTAGTTGCCCGCGCCGGTGATGAACCGCGGGTCTTCCTTGCGCTTGAGGGCCTGGCCGACGTACTTGTCGGTGCGGGATTCGTTGGCGTTGTCGGTCATCTTGTTGCCTCCAGGGGGAGGCGGTGCGCGGCGCGCGGTGCGCGGTCAACCCTCTTGTCCCGCGTCCTGCGTCCTGCGAACCGCGTACTCAGTCGTCTGCGGCCTGCCCGCCCTGCTCCGCGCCGCCGGCCATGATCTCCGCCGCGTGCTGCACGGCCTTGACGATGTTGTGGTAGCCGGTGCAGCGGCAGTAGTTGCCTTCCAGGTGGTAGCGGATCTCTTCCTCGCTGGGGTTGGCGTTGTGCTTGAGCAGTTCCGCGCTCGCCATGATCATGCCGGGGGTACAGAAGCCGCATTGCAATCCGTGCTTTTCCCAGAAACCGGTCTGGAGGGGGTGCAACTCGCCGGGCGTGCCCAGGCCCTCGATGGTCTTGACGTCCATACCGTCGGCCTGCACGGCCAGCACGGTGCAGCTCTTGACCGCCTCGCCGTCAATATGCACGGTGCAGGCCCCGCACTGGCTGGTGTCGCAGCCGACGTGGGTGCCGGTCAGCAGCAGATCCTCGCGCAGAAAATGGACGAGGAGGGTGCGCGGCTCCACATCGCGGGTGTAGGGTTTGCCGTTGACGTTCACTGTCACGTTCATGGGTGCCTCCTGAACTGGGATGACCGGGCTCTGAAGATCGGGTGCACTGAACCCCGCACCTCCACCCCGGACGCGGCGGTCTGAAAGAAGAAAAAGGACGCACGCCGGATGACGTCTCGTCTGGATTGTCTGACCGTTCATATTCAAGCACACAACAGCCGGCCTGAGCTGTAGGCCAGCCCTCAGCCCAGGGCACAGCCGGAGCGGCGCGCGTCCAAGACCCCGCCCTGCCCGGAACTTCGCATGATCTGCGTGCGGAGTGACCGTCCCACAACCGGGCCTGTGCATGCTCAGACAACGGTTGCCAAGGGTACAGCCTGGCGTCAGAGACGGTGTACACTGGGCCAAAGCTGGTTTGCTGTCCAGCACTTCAATCGTGAATTCGTTCACAGGAGCATGACGATGAAAACCCTGATCCTCGGTGCCGGTTATGCAGGTCTGGCCGTCGCCACCAAAATGAAGCCCCACCCTGGTCTGGAAGCCCTGCTGGTCGAGCAGAACGCCTTCCACACCTTCGAAACCCGTCTGCACGAGGCCGCCGCGCACAACACCCGCGTCACCCTGCCACTGGCCCCGCTGCTGCGCGGCACTGGCGTGGAGCTGGAGCAGGCCAGCGTGGAAGGCGTCAACCTCGACGAGCGCGAGGTCACGCTGAAAGACGGGCGCGTGCTGACCTACGACACCCTGGTGGTGGGCCTGGGCAGCGTGACCAACTTCTACCGGATTCCCGGCTTGGCCGAGAACGCCAGCGAACTCAAGCAGCTGAGTGACGCCGACGAGATCTTCAACTTCGTCAACCGGGCCTACAGCGGCGAGTTCAAGGGCGTGCGCGACATCGTGGTGGGCGGCGCGGGCCTGACCGGCGTGGAACTGGTCACCGAACTGGCCCAGCGCGCCGAACTGCTGAGCAAGGCGCGCGGCCTGCCCCCCATGAACATCTATCTGGTGGAGGCCGGCCCCAAGATCCTGCCGGTGCTGGACGACGCCCTGCGCGGCAAGGCCCAGCGCACGCTGGAGGACTACGGCATCCACGTCATGACCGGCCACCGCCTGATGCAGGCCACCGCCGACACCGTGACCGTGCAGACGCCCGACGAGGAGCAGAAGATCATTCCGGCCGGCAAGATCATCTGGACGGGCGGCATCCAGGCCCGCGACATCCTGAAGGGTGAGCGGCTGGAGAAAGGCCCCGGCGGACGCGTGGCCGTGGACGATCGGCTGCGCGCCAAGGGTTACCCCGAAGTGTTCGTGATCGGCGACATGGGTCTGGCGCTGAACCAGGAAGGCAAGCCGGTGCCCACCACCGCCCAGCACGCCGGGCAGCAGGGCCGCCTGACGGGCAAGAACATCATGCGCCTGGCGAAGGGCGAGGACACCGAGCCCTACGAACCCACCACCCTGGGCGAGTTCGTGTCGCTGGGCGGGCTGATGGCCGTGGGCTGGATGAAGCTGCCGTGGAACCAGAAGCTCGCCATCACTGGCGGTATCGCTCACGTCATGAAGCGGGCGTCGGAGTGGCGCTGGCGGGCCAGCATCGACTGAATCAGGAGCAAAAAAAGGGCCGAAGGCGTGAGCTTCCGGCCCTTTTTCAGTTCAGCGCTCCGGCCCAGTGGTTCAGCTCAGTGTCGCAGCCAGGGAAAGCCCCAGGGATCGGCCTGGGCCAGCGCGTCCACCCGCGCCGCGTCGTGCAGGCGGACGGACAGCGGGAAGTCGGCAGGCGTCACGGGCACGCTCCACAGCGGCTCCACCGCCTGCGAACCCACCCAATGTGGCTCCAGCACCCGGCCCAGACCGGGCCAATCGTAGGGCGGCATCTGCTTGAAACCGTTGGCAGGCAGCACGTAGATGACGCCGGGGGCCAGCAATTCACGCGGATCACTGCCACCCGACTCACGCGACGCGAGGGACAGGAAATACTGCGTCGGTGACCAGCCCACGTCCGTCTCCAGGCGTAGGGCCATGTTCAGAATGCGCTGCACCTTCGTCCTGTCGCGCAGCGCGTACATCATGGCCCACAATCCATCCGAGGCGGCAAAAACGCCGGTGCGCTTGCTGAAGTCGTCGGGGCTGCGGTCAAACGGCGTGCGCGGCTCGAAGCGGGTGATTCCCGGCTGTTGAGAGCCATGAAGCAGATACCCCTGCTCGGTCAGCCACTGGAGAAACAGCCAGCGAGGCACGCCTTCGGGCAACTGGTACAGATCACGCGCCGCCCAGGCTGCGGCGAACGCGGCCAGATCGGAGGCGGTCAGCGCATGGTCTGGGGCCTGGAGCATCCACGGGCGCATGAGGCCAGGATAACGGCACGGGGAAGGCGTTTTGAGGCCACCGCTGGACGGGGCTGCCTACACTCGGAATACATGGCAGACTTCCGGAACCAGGAGCGCAGTCTGGGTCAGACCCGCACCGACTGGGCCGAGCGGCGCACTGCGCTGGCCTCCGAGCGCACCTTTGCCGCCTGGGGCCGCACCGCGCTGTCGTGCATTGGCGTGGGTTTGGCCGCCACCCAGTTGTTCGGCGATCTGGAGCCGCGCTGGCTGCTGCGCGTGCTGACCGTGGGGCTGGTGGCCCTGGGCGTGCTGGTGCTGGCCTTCGGCTTTCACAGCTACCGCAAGTCGGCCCGCGATCTGGAAAGCAGCGGGGAACACACGCTGTCGTTGTGGTGGATCGGCGCTTTTGCGGTGGTGCTGAGCGCTCTGGGCATTGCCGGCCTCTTTCTAGTGTGGTGACGGCCCAGCCGCCGACTACCCAGACAGACTGGGCTTGACAAATCCGGTACCCAGACGGTCTATGTAGACAGACATAGCTATGTAGGGGCGGCAGCCGTGCGGGACGCCACGCGGCCAACGCTCCATGACATTTCCGGAGGCTCCATGAATCCTGACTTGCTGCGCGGCAACCTCGATCTGATCCTGCTGACCATTCTGGAGCGGCAACCCCTGTACGGCTTCGCCATCATCCAGGAGGCGCGGACGCGGACGGACGGCTATTTCGAGTTCAAGGAGGGCAGCCTCTACCCCGCGCTGCACCGGCTGGAGCAGGAGGGGCTGCTCTCGGCCCAGGCGGGCGAACTGGGCCGCAACGGCAAGCCGCGCAAGTATTACGCGATCACCGACGCCGGGCAGCAGATGCTGGCGGTCAAACGCGCCGAGTTCGCCAGCTTCACCGGGGCCGTGAACCGGCTGGGCACCCCATGACCGCCGCCATTACGGAGCTCACGCCCGCCGCCCGCGCCTACCTGCGCCGCGCCACCTGGGGCCTGCCCAGAGAAAAGCAGCGGGAAGTCTGGGATGAACTGGAAGAACACCTGCTGACCCGCGCCGCGCAGCTTCAGGCGTGCGGCGCGGCCCCACCCGAAGCCCTTGCCCGCGCGCTGGCCGAGCTGGGTTCGCCCGCCCGCGTCAGCGCCGGAATGACCGGAGTGTACCTTATGCCCAAATTGATCTTGATGGCGGGTGCTGGCGCGTTGGCGCTGAGTGCCGCGCTGTACGCGTTGGCTGGGGGACGCGAAACGGCGCAGCTGCCTATGGTTACCAATCTCCCGATGCCTGTCTGCGAGCGCACTGAGCCCAAGAACGTGACGGGAACGATGATCAGCAACTGGAAAAATACCGTGTGCTATTTCCCCACCTCCTCGCCCAAACCGTTGCTGGTGCCAGGATTATCGGGGCCAGAACCTCTGGTGAGCTTGGATACTGTTGAACGAATGATCCATCTGCTTGATGGGAAAACGCGCTTGCAGCCCAATGGGGTTCTGGAAATATCCTTCCCCCTCTCCGAAGATATTGTGCGGGCGAGCTTCCGCGTTACGACGCGCTTTGAAGGCCAATCCTATTTCCCTGCTCAGTCTTTAATCTGGCCCAGCAGCTCTAAACGCCAGATACTCAGCGGTTACCAACAGCCAACGCTTCGCATTGAACAGCAGGTTTTCGCCATGAGCGGTACCCACAGTCCCCAAGCTGGAGCTGATTTTTACAACCGCCTCTCACCCCGCCTGGTTTCAAATCTGGAACCTGGAGCCTACACGACTGACGGGATGACTGGGGCAAGAAGCCATCCCATTCAGACGGCTCTGAAAGCAGACGATGTGGTGTTGACCGTGATCCACAGTCACGACAACTTCTACCTGACACATTACGCTCCGGTCTCCTCGACTGGTAGCGTGAACATCAAGGTCAACTCGGCTCGCCTTCAGTTTATCTCCAGCTTCCGCCAGCTCCAGCAGAAAAGGGCTGATGGCCGCACCCCTGCCCTCCTCATCCGCGTCACCAATGTCCCCCTCAACAAGCTCAAATCCGGAATCTTCGTTCCTGCCAGAACCACGTCCGACGCGAATTGACCCCTACTCCAGACCCGCCCACTCCTCCAGCAGGTAGCGCAGGCGAGTCTGGGCGTTGTCCTGGCTGCCGTACACGCTGCGCAGCACCTCGCCGCCGGGAGCGAAGGCCAGCCAGTGCGGCGTGCCCTCGGTCTGCCACGCGCGGGCCAGATCGCCGGACACGTCCAGGGCAACGGGCAACGGCAGGCGGGCAAAGTCGCGGGCAAACTTGATCAGCGTCGGCTCCACCTCGGCGCGAGAAAGAAGGCGGTGGCCCTGGCTGGTGTGGACGGCCAGCAGGTTGACCCGCGTCCCGAATTCGGCGTGCAGCCCCTTGAGAAAGGGAATGCCGCGCGACACGCAGCCCGCGCATTCCAGGTTGAAGGTCATCACCACGCCGGGGCGCGTCCAGTCGGCGGGGGGCGGCAGCGGTTCGCCGTAAACGAAGTCAGCGGGTTCAGGCCAGTCCATGCAAAAGAGGCTAGCGTGCCCAACCTCCGCCGTATCCTGTGCGCATGAAACGCGCCTTCCTGCTGGCCGTCGCCCTCGCCGCCTCTGCCCTGACCGTTGCCGGGGCCACCACCGTCGCCGAGGTCAAGAAAAAGGGCGTGCTGGTGCTGGGCACCGATCCCACCTTCGCCCCCTTCGAGTTCAAGGACAGCGCCGGGCAGATCACCGGCTTCGATGTCGACATCGCGCGGGCGGTGGCGAAGGATCTGGGGGTCAAGCTCCAGATTCAGGCGGTGGGCTTTGGGGCGCTGATGCCGCAGTCGGTCACGTCCGGACGGGTGGACATGGCGATGAGTGCCATCACGATCACGGCGGAGCGGGCCAAGGTGGTGTCGTTCAGCAACCCGTATTACCGCAGCGCCCAGGTCTTTATCGTCAAGGGCGGCAACCCCCAGAAATTCAGCTGGCCGGCCGACGTCAAGGGCAAAACCATTGGTGTGCAGGCCAACACCACCGGGCAATACGTGGCCGACGACGTGCTCAAGCCGGGGGGCGCGACGCTCAAGGTCTACGACGACTTCGCGGCGGGGCTGGCCGACGTGCGGGCCGGGCGGATCGTGGCCCTGATCGGGGACGCCCCCACCGTGACAGACCTGCAAAAGCGGCTGCCGGGGCAGTTCCAGCAGGCGGGCAAGGATCTGGCCGCCGAGGACTACGGCATGGTCTTTGCGCGGGGCAGCGATCTGGCCGCCGCCGCCAACAAGACGCTGGCCCGCCTGAAGGCCAGCGGCGAGTACCAGAAGCTGCTGGACAAGTGGATCGTGCAGAAGTAGGACTGCCCGGCTGGTGCGCGCTCCCTGCAAAGACCGTCACCGGGAAAGCGAACTCCCGGTGACGGCCCTGTCGTGCTTGAGCGTCGGTCCAGCGCTAGAGCAGTTGTCCGAATGACAGCATCAGAAAAGAAGACTTCTGATGCCTCCATTCTCTCCTTCGGAGCTGTATCAGTCCCAACTACTCGTTAAAATTCACTCACTCTCTGCAAGCTGTGCCAATCCGTTCGGTCAAAAGGAAACAGCTCTTTTGACAACTGCTCTAGAACGCCACCTGTGCCTGAAGCTCCTGCACGGTGCGGAAGGTGGTCTGGTTGCTGCCCGCACCCGAGTTGACCAGCCAGCCCGACGCGTTGACCTGCGCCAGAACGTTGGCACTGGCGTCGATGTTCAGTTCCAGCACGTTCCAGCCCGGCTTGGCATTGACCGCCACCGTGACCGGCAATTCAGGAATCTGCGCCATGTTCAGGACGGCGGCGCAGTTCACCGTGCCGCGTAGCTGGGTCAGACTGTCGCTGTACAGCCACACGCGGGCATTGACGCGGCGGCTGAGCAGCCCGGATTTGCTGCCCGTGATCGCGCTGGTCTGACGGCGTCCCGCGCTGTCTCTGGCATCCAGGGTCATGATCGCATAGGCCTGGGCCTCTGAAGCGCTGCTCTGCACACTTCCGCTGCAGCCCAGTTTATCGGTGATTCCGGCAGCCGACAGAACGCTGGTGGCCAGCTCGGCTTCAGGGGGCAGCGTCAGGGTGAATGACCCATCACTATGCACGCTGGATGAGACGCCCGGCAGGCCCGGCACCGCCACCCGGCCTTCCCCCTGCCAGCCGGACACCTTACCGTTCAGCGTCTCCACGGTGGGCTGATCGGACGCTTGAGGCGTCGCGGCCCCCCCGCAGGCCACCAACGCCAGCGACATACCGCCCATCAACCCCCACTTCGCCCAGACTGACCTGATCATGCTGTTCACGCTGCACAGCTTAACTGACCCCTCCTGACTGGCCTCTGACAGAAAAGCGGCGTTGGCGCGGCATTTGTCACAAACGAGGGAGCAGAGGACGGCTCAGCCCGGCTGGTTGCCCGCCACGTAGAAGATCAGGCCGATCAGCAGCAGATCAAAGGCCCAGCTGGCCGGGCGCCGCAGCCGCTCGTCCTGACGCGAGCGCAGGAATTGCACCCCCAGCCGCAGCAGCAGCAGGCCCGCGATCAGGTACGGGCTGGGCGGCGGCCCCCCGGTGATCAGCGGAATCAGCAGCAACACCGCCAGAAGGCCCAGCAGGGCGAAACTGAAGAGCGTCAGTGGACCGGGCGTGGGGCGAGGACCGGTCATCATTCTTCAGTCGAGAGGTCCTGAAGAGCTGTGTCCTGAGCTGGCGCGTTCTGCACCGGCGCTTCCCCACCCTTCACCGCCACCTTCTTGGCCCTGGGCTTGCGGGGCTTGGGCGCAGGCCTGGCCTCGGCAGGTGGGCCGTCCGCACTCTCTTCTGCGGCCGCTTTGGGCTTGCGCGTCCGTTTGGGCTTGGCGGGTTCCGCCCCCTCTGCGCCCACGTCCGCTTCGACTTTGGGTTTCTTCGCGCGGCTGGCCCTGGGCTTGGCCGCTTTGGGCGCGGCCGGCCCCACGTCAACCCCACCCGCATTCTCCGAACCTGCCGCCTGTCCTTCCGCCGACGCCGCTTGCGACGCTTCAGCCTGCGACGACTCTGCCACCCTGCGGCTGGCCCGCGCCGTCAGGGTCCGGGTGAATTCCAGCTCCACCGGCGCGGACTGCAGCTCAGGGCTCAGGTCAGATGCGGCCGCCCCGCCGGCCAGCCGTCCCTCGGCAGTCAGTTCAGGGGTGGGGGCCTCACTCTGGCCTTCCCCCCCTGCACCGGCGTCCGCTTCCGGCATGGCTGGCCCACCCACCCATTCGCTCCCGGCGGCCGACTCCCCTGCGGGCATGGGGGCGCGGTCCTCCTCCGGCTGGATCAGGCAGGCCTCGGCGGCGTTGGCCCGCGCGTCCCCGGCGTCCTTTGGCGTGGATGCGTCGCCCTCCCCCTCGTGCCCGGCGGCTTCAGACTGACCCTCGGCCAGTCCGGTCACGTCCGCAATCCCGGCCACGGCCTCGGGCGGCAGAAACGATACCGGCTCCAGCACCAGCACGCTGTTGGGCGGCAGGTTCAGGCGCAGGTGGTGGGTCTGGCCGTTCCAGCCGATCTCCTTGGCGCTCAGGTCCGGCTGCTGGGTGCCGAAGCCGCCGTATTCACCGTCGTCGGTGGACAGCAGCAGGCGGTAATCGCCGCCCTGCGGCACGCCGATGGGGTACAGGTCGCGGTACACCGGAGTCAGGTTGGCGACGGTCAGGCTCCAGGCGTTGCTGTTCGGGTCACGCCGCAGGTAGGCGTAGACGCTGTGTTCTGCGTCGTCGGCGCTGACCCACAGCATGCCCTCTTCTCGGGTGTCGGCCACGTGCCAGTCGGGGCGGGCGCGGTACAGGTCATTCAACCGGCGCACCAGATTCATGATGCCGCGGTGGTCCGGCTGATCGGCCATGTACCACGGCAGTTCGGTGTCGTGGTTCCACTCGGTGGACTGCCCGAACTCCTGGCCCATGAACAGCAGTTTCTTGCCGGGGGTGGTCCACATCATCGCCAGGAAGGCGCGGTACTGGGCGCGCTGGGCGTACCACTCGCCGGGCATCTTCATGACCATGCTCTTTTTCAGGTGGACCACTTCGTCGTGGCTGATCGCCAGCACGTAGTTCTCGCTGGTGCGGTACACGTTGAAAAAGGTCAGGGCGTGGTGGTGGTGCGCGCGCCACAGCGGGTCTTCCTGAAAGTACCCCAGGTTGTCGTTCATCCAGCCCATCGCCCACTTGTAGTCGAAGCCCAGGCCGAAGGGAGCCGGGGTGGTCACGCCGGCAAAGGAAGTGCTTTCCTCGGCGATCATCATCACGCCGGGGGCCATGTGGTGCGTGACCTCGTTCAGGCGCTTGAGGAAGGCGATGGCCTCGAGATTCTCGCGCCCGCCGTGAATATTGGGCAGCCACTCGGTGCGCGAGAAGTCCAGGTACAGCATAGAGGCCACCGCGTCCACCCGCAGGCCGTCTACGTGGAAGTCCTGCAGCCACTTGACCGCGCTGCCGATCAGGAACATCACCACCTCATTGCGGCCGTAATCGAAGATCAAGGTGTTCCAATCCTGATGAAAGCCCTTGCGGGGGTCGGCGTACTCGAACAGCGGGCCGCCGTCGAAGTTTGCCAGTCCCGCCGGATCGGTGGGGAAATGGCCCGGCACCCAGTCCAGAATGACGCCGATGCCCTTGCCGTGCAGGTGGTCCACCAGATATTTGAAGTCCTCCGGGTTGCCCATGCGGCTGGTCGGCGCGTAGTACCCGGTGACCTGATAGCCCCACGAGCCGTCGAAGGGATGCTCCATGACGCCCAGCAGCTCGACGTGGGTGTAGCCCATGTACTGCAGATACTCGCCCAGACGGTGCGCCAGATCGCGGTAGTTCAGGAACCAGCCGTCGTCGCGCCGGCCCCAGCTGGGGGCGTGGCACTCGTAAATGCTGACGGGCCGGTCAAAGCCGGCCGAGCGGGCCTTCATCCATTCGTCGTCGTTCCACCCGTAGGGCTGGTCCCAGACGATGCTGCCGGTGGCCGGGCGCGTCTCGAAGTACGTGCCGTAAGGGTCCATCTTGTCCTGGGTCTGGCCGTGCTGGCCGGTGATCCGGAACTTGTAGCGCTGGCCGTGGCAGGCGCCCGGCACAAACACGCCCCAGCACCCGAAATCCAGGCGGTGCATGGCATTGTCGAACCCGTTCCAGCCGTTGAAATCGCCCACCACGCTGACGTGGGTGGCGTTGGGAGCCCACACCGCGAAGCGCACCCCCTCCACACCGTTCTCGGTGGTGGGGTGCGCGCCCAGCAGGTGATCGGGCCGGACCAGATCAGCCGTCGCCAGCTTCTGGAGATGTTCGTGATCGAGGGGAAGCGGGGAAGTCATGCCCGGAGTCTAACGGGGTCCGGTGAACGCAACCGGGGGCGGTCCAGACGATCACGGGGCCGCCGCCCTGGAAATTCGCGTCCCCAACGGCAAATCCGGCGCTCTAGCTCAAACCTTCACGATCCAGCCGTCCGGCGCCGGCACGTCGCCGTACTGGATGCCCACCAGTTCGTCGTACAACCGGCGGGTCACCGGGCCGGCCTCGGTCTCGCTGTGGAAGACGTGGAAAGTGTCGCCGTACTGGATGCCGCCGATGGGGGTGATCACGGCGGCGGTGCCGCACGCGCCCGCCTCGGTGTAATCGCCGAGCCTGTCGATGTACACGTCGCCTTCCTCAACGGACATGTTCAGGCGGTGTTCGGCCAGCCACAGCAGGCTGTACTTGGTGATGCTCTCCAGAATGCTGGGCGACTTCGGGGTCACGAAACGCCTGTCGCGCGTGATGGCGAAGAAGTTGGCCGCCCCCACCTCCTCGATCTTGGTGTGGGTCTCGGGGTCCAGGTAGATGGCGTCGGCGAAGTGGTGGCCGTCGATCACGGTCTCCTTGGCCTGCTGGCCGGGCATCAGGCTGGCCGCGTAGTTGCCGCCCACCTTGGCCGCCCCGGTGCCGTGCGGCGCGGCGCGGTCATAGCCCGACACCAGGAAGTTCTGCGGGGTCAGGCCGCCCTTGAAGTACGGCCCCACCGGCACGCAGAAGACGCCGAAGATGAACTCCGGGGCCGCCCGCACGCCGATGTTGTCGCCCACGCCGATCACGTAGGGGCGCAGGTACAGCGAGCCGCCGGTGCCGTAGGGCGGGATAAAGCGCTCGTTGGCCCGGACCACCTGCGTGACCGCGTCGATGAACTGCTCGTCGCTGATCTCGGGCATCAGCACGCGGCGGCAACTGCGGCGCATGCGGGCGGCGTTCTGGTCCGGACGGAAGATGTTAATGCTGCCGTCCTTGCAGCGGTACGCCTTGAGGCCCTCGAAGCACTGCTGGCCGTAATGGATCGCGGTGCTGCCCTCGGCGATGTGCAGCACGTTGTCCTCGGTCAGGGTGCCGGCGTCCCACGCGCCGTCTTTCCAGTGCGACAGGTAGCGCAGGTCCGTGCGGATGTAGCTGAAGCCGAGGTTCGCCCAGTCGATGTTCGGGACGTCTTTGGAGGCGGTGTGGGTCATGCCCCGATTGTCGCGCACTTGGGGCGCAGTTGGAAGGCGGCGCAGAGGCGCTTGCCACACCCCCTGGCCCGCTCCAGCGGACGGCCACACGAGCGCGATTGAGGCTCAAGCCCAGGCGCTAGCCCAGCACGTTTTGGCGGAAGCGCTCCAGCAGGGCCAGTCCCACCGCGCCGCTCTTTTCCGGGTGAAACTGCGTGGCGTGCAGGTTGCCCACGCTCAGGGCCGCCCAGAACGGCACGCCGTACTCGGCCAGCGCACCGTGTTCCACAGCAACTTCGGCGGGCACGTAGTAGCTGTGGACGAAGTAGGCGTAGGCCGGCCCGTTCAGTTCACGCAGCAGCGGAGATTCGCCCACCCGTTCCAGCGCGTTCCAGCCCATCTGCGGCACCTTGTGGCCCGGAGCGGCGACGAACTTGCGAACCGTACCCGGAATCAGGTTCAGACCCGGCGTCCCCGGCGCTTCCTCGGAGTCGCTCAGCAGCATCTGCATGCCCACGCAGATGCCCAGCAACGGCACCCCCGCCCGCGCCGCGTCCCTCACGGGGCCGTGAAAGCCGCCCGTGTCGAAGGCCTCCATCACCTGCCGGAAGTGGCCCTGCCCCGGCACCACCAGCGCGGAGGCGTGCGGCACATCCGCCGGATTGGCCGACACGCGCACCCTCATCCCGGCCCGCTCCAGCGCCTTGGCCGCGCTGCGGACGTTGCCCGCGCCGTAGTCCAGGAGGAGGACTTCGGGACGGTTCAGATCAGGCGCGCTCACAGGCTGCCCTTGGTGCTGGGCATCTGGGCCGAGGTCACAGCCACCGCGTCGCGCAGGGCACGGGCCAGCGCCTTGATGACCGCCTCGATGACGTGGTGGGCCTCGCGCCCGGCCAGCACCCGCACGTGCAGCGTCACGCCGCCGTGGTTGCAAAGGCCGCGCAGGAACTCGCGCAGGTGGTAGTGGGTCATGCCGCCCGCGTCGCCCCACACGTCCAGCGTCTCCGGCTCGAAGGCCAGATGGGCGCGGCCCGACAGGTCAATGACCGCGTGGGCCAGCGTCTCGTCCATCGGCACGAAGGCGCTGCCGTAGCGCTCAATGCCCCGGCGGTCCCCCAGTGCCTGCGACAGCGCCTGCCCCAGCGTGATCCCGGTGTCCTCGATCAGGTGGTGCGGCTCGATGTGCAGGTCCCCCGTGGCCGCCACACTCAGGCCCAGGCGGCCGTGGCGGGCCAGGGCGTCGAGCATGTGGTCAAAAAAGCCGTGCCCACTGTGTGACACGTCGTAAACGGTGGAATCGAGGTCCAGGCGCACCGTGATGTCGGTCTCGGCGGTTGTCCGGGTGACAGATGCGGTGCGCGGGGCGGGGGCCGTGGGACTCATGGCAAGGAGTGTAGAGGAACAGAAAAACCGGAAGCGCTTCGCCGTCTACAAAGCCCAGCGTGGGGCGCTTGGCCTGGCGAATCGGCTGAGTCGCCGCGAGTTCTGGCAGCAGGATCAACGCCAGACAGCACTGAGAAACACTTCGCCAGAAGGACGCTCCATCGTACTGATTATGTCTTGACCAGAATTCTATTCTGTTATAGACTAAATGCATGAAGCTCAGCGATGTTCAGAAACGACTCCAGGCCCCGTTTCCGTCCCATCTGGTGGGCTGGAAGCCCCAGACGTTCACCAAGGATCGCAGCCGCGCCATGATCCTGTCCTACGTGGACGCCCGCGCCGTCCAGGACCGGCTGGACGCCATCTGCCCCGACGCCTGGACCTTCGAGATCGAGGTGATTCCCGGCACCAGCGTCGCCACCGTCAAGGGCCGCCTGACCGTGCTGGGCGTGACCCGCGAGGACATCGGCGAGGCAGGCGAGGGCAATCTAGGCACCCTGAAGGCCGCCTCTTCGGACGCCCTGAAGCGCTGCGCGGTGCAGTTCGGCATCGGGCGCTACCTGTACGACCTGCCCAAGCAGTGGGTGGACTGGGACGACGCCCGGCGCCAGCCCAAGACGACGCCCGAACTGCCCGACTGGGCGCGGCCCGATCACGAACGCAGCCCCGGCGGCGCCCATCTGGTGCAGGCCATGGAGCAGTTGCGCTACGAACTGCCCGAGGACCTGGACCTGCAGCGCGAGGTGTACAAGCACCTCAAGGCCGCACTGGGCAGCATTCACCCGTCGCCCGTCAGTCAGGGACAGGCCGCGTGAATCCCGTCCCCTCTGCCCGCAATCTGCTGACCGTCATGCTTGGGCTGCTGGCCCTGATCCTGATGAGCGGCGCGCTGGCCCAGCTGCTCTAAACCTGTTCATCCGCAACGCGCCGCCGAGAGAAGGTTTCTCGGCGGCGCGTTCTGTCTGGCTTACGGTTTGGTGTTCGGAGAGTGCGGTTTCGTGCCAGTGCCGTCCTGACCCGCCCCCGTCTTCGGCGGCGGCCCCAGCACCGCCTCGACGCCTGCGTTGATCCACGCGAAGGCGCGGCGGGTGTTGGGCATGGTGTAGGTCTGGTCCGCGCCGTGCTGCATAAAGGCGTAGACGACCTGCCGCCCGTCTTTGGTCTGGAAGTAGCCGCTGTAAGTCAGGATGCCCCAGCCGTTGCCGCCCTTGCCGCCAAACGCGGTGATCTGCGGCCCCCAGGATAGTGCCGATTTGCCAAAGCCCAGCGCCATCACCTCGCGCTGCCACTTCACGGCGCGGGGGGACAGGCCGGAGTGCAGGAATTCGTGGGCCAGCAGCGTGCCCCATTCGTACGGCGTGCTGAGGTTGTGCACGCGCAAATCGTCGGCGGGAACATGGCGCGTCTCGAAGTATCGGTCCAGCTTGGACTGCACGTAATCGGCGCGGTAGGCGCGGGCCTCATCGTCGATCAGAGCAGCCAGCCACTCGCGCGTCTCCCCCGTGGCCGAGGCCCAGCGCGACGTGCCGTTGAAGGTGGCCGACAATCCCGCCTGCGCCGCCCACCAGTCGCGGGTGGGCAGGATCAGGCGGGTGCGGCACAGGCCCAGGCCATCGGCCACGGCCTGCACGCGCTGCAGCCCCACGCGGCGGTGCAGGATGTCGGTGGCGGTGTTGTCGCTGTTGGCGATCATGCGGACGCTCAGGGTCTTGATGTTGCTGCCGTCGAAGGGGTAGCTGCCCAGGCTCTGGTTCTCGCGGGTCACGTCGAAGCGCTCGGTGGGGCTCAGGCGGCCCGCGTCGAACTCTTGCAGCAGCGCCCACAGCACCGCCTGCTTGTAGGTGCTCGCCAGCGGAAAGAGGCTGTCCGGGTTGGTACCGACGGCCCTAACCGGTTGCAACGTGACCGGATCGATCTGCGCCACCCACAGCCCCAGCCGGCCACTCAGGGCAAAGGGCGGGGGCGGCGCCTTCTCGACGGTGGGCGCGGCGGCCAGGCAGCCGTCGGTGCGACTGGTGACCGGACTGCGCAGCGTGGTGTCCGGGCGGGGCTTCAGAGGCACCAGCCGCACCGATGGTTCGGCCCCCGGATCGGCCTGCGCCGCCGTGGCGGGCGCCCGGTGGCAGCCTGTCAGCAGCGCGGCGGCGCCGCACAGGACAGCGGCGCGGCGTCCCCAGTGGTGGATAAAACCGCCCACCGCCTCAGAGGGGTTCCAGGGTCACGCCCATCGTCCCTGGCCCGGCGTGCGTCGCCACCACCGCGCCGATGCCATGGTCACCCATGTCCGTGAAGTCCAGCCCGCTCAGGCCGGCGCGAACCTCCTGCACGTAGTCCTCGCCGCCCACCGTGCACAGAAAGGCCACCCGCGCGCCGCCGTGGGCCTCCACGTACTTGCGGGTATGATCCACCAGATCCTGCACGGCCTTCTTGTGGCCGCGCACCCGCCCGCCCGTCTCCACCCGGCCCTTCCGGATCACCAGAATGGGCTTGATGTTCAGCAGGCCGCCCAGCAGGGCCGCCGCCCCACCGATGCGCCCGTTGATCCGCAGGAAATCCAGCGTGTCCACCGTGAATCGGATGTCGGCTTCCCGGCCCACCCGCTCCAATTCGGCCAGGATCTCGGGAACGGTTTTTCCGGCCCGCGCCAATTCGGCGGCGCGCAAGACGCGCATGCCCAGGCCCATGCTGACCGAGCCGGTGTCCAGCACGGTCACCCGTCCGCCGAAGTCCTGCGCCGCCAGTCGGGCGCTGCCCACCGTACCCGACAGTTGCCCGCTGATGTGGACGCTCAGCACCTGATCGGCCGATTCCAGCGCCTTCGTGTACACCTCGGCGAACTCGGCGGGGCTGGGCTGCGAGGTGCTGGGCGTCTTCTTGCCCGCCCGCAGGCCCGCGAACAGTTCCGGCGGCGTGATCTCTATACCGTCCTTGTGCATCCGGCCATCGAACAACACGTACAGGGGCACGCTGACAATCCCGTGCTGGGCGCACAGTTCCGGGCTGAGGTCACTCGTGGAATCGGTGACGATGGCGATGGTCATGGGCCGATCTTAGCGTGACATTGAATTCTGTCAGCCCTTGAACCGGGTGCAAAGGAAAACGCCGCCCGGGGTGGACGGCGTCTGAATTGAGGCAGCTGGATTCAATCTTTCTTCTTCGGCACCCACTTCTTGCGTCCTGTCTCGCCGGATTCGGAGGCGGGTTGGGAGGTGGCCTGCTGCCCTTCTTCCAGGGAGTTCTCGCCGACTTCGGACAGTTCCACATGCTCGGTGATGGGCGCGGCCTGGACAGCTTCGGCGGGTAGAGCAACGTCCACCTTCGCTTTCGGCTGCCATTTCGGGCGTTCGGTGGGCGTGGCGGGCGCGGCCTGGGCCGCTGCGGGCTGCTGGGGCGCTTCTGCTTCGGTTGCGGCCGAGTCGGACGCTCGTGCGGGTGCCGGGACTTCGGCCTGAGCGGAGACGGTCTCCGCTTCAGCATTGTCCGCTTTCGCCTTCGGCGTCCACTTCTTGCGCTCGCCCGTCTGAGGGGCAGGTTCAGCGGGGGCTGGAGCCTCGGCGGGCGCCATTTGAACCGTCTCGCTCGCAGGCGCTTCGGCAGGCGCACTGGCCTTCGCCTGCGGATTCCAGGCTTTGCGGGTGGGCGCGGCTTCGGCGACAGGGGCAGAGGCTTCCGAGACTGGTTCGGCGCTCACGTCATCGGCTTTGGCCTTAGGCTTCCATGCCTTGCGGGCCGGGGCCTCGGCGGCGGATTCTGAGATGGCCGGTTCGGAACCGACGGGAGCAGTACTTACATCATCCGCCCTGGCTTTGGGATTCCAGGCCTTGCGGGTGGCGGGTTCGGCGGGGGCCGACGCTTCAGCCGGGGCGACATCATCCCCGCCCGCTTTCGGTTTCCAGGCTTTGCGGGCTGGAGTCGCCTCTGCTGTTGCTGCTGGCTCGTCGCTGGACTGAACAGGCTCAGCGCTGACCTCATCCGCTCCGGCCCTGGGCTTCCAGCTCTTGCGGGTGGGTTCGGCGGGTACAGGCGTGCTGTCCGGCTCCGCTTTCGGCTTCCACGCCTTGCGCTCCGTGACCTGCTCAGGGTGTGCGGCCTGCGGCTCGGGCTGGGTATCGGCGTTCTGAACGGGACTGCCCGGCTGCGCGTTCACCACATCGGCGGAGGTTTCCCCCACCACCGCGTCCGGCGCGTCGGCGGATCGCACCGCGCCCGTGCGCTCCATCGGCACCTCGGCGTTTGGGGCGCTGACCACCTCGGGCTGCTCGGTGGGCAGGGCGTCCGCGACAGGCCCCGTCGGAGCCACCCACTCCCCGGTGGCGCGCTGCATGCTTTCCAGCATCAATTCGGCCACGTCCTTGACCACGATGTCGTCGCGCTTCTGCTTTTCCGGCGTGCTGTTCAGCATGGCCTTGCAGAACGGGCAGCCCACGGCCACGACTTTCCCGGTCTGCTCGAACTCGTCGGAGGCGGCCTTCGCCCCGTCCAGCCGCGCCTGCAACTCGCGGAAACGGTTGTCGGAGACGCGCTCGCGGCCTTCTTCCTCCTCCTTCCAGAACTGCGCGCCGCCTGCGCCGCAGCAGAAGCTGTTGTCGCGCTCGCGTTCCAGGCTCAGCACCTCGCCCGCCATCTTGGTAATCAGGGTGCGGGGCGCGTCGTACACGCCGTTGTGGCGGCCCAGGTAGCAGGGATCGTGGTAGGTCACGTTGTCGGCCAGTTCGGCCAGCGGCAGCTTTCCGGCGGCCACCAGTGTTTCCAGGTACTCGGTGTGGTGGATGGTCTTGTAGTGCCCCCCGATCTGCGGGTACTCGTTGCCGATGATGTTCATGCAGTGCGGGCAGGTGGCGACGATCAGCTTGGGGCGAATGCTGTTCAGCGTCTCCACGTTCTCCTGCGCCAGCGTCTGGTAAAGGAATTCGTTGCCAGCGCGGCGGGCGCTGTCGCCGGTACACGCCTCCTTCTTGCCCAGCACGGCGTAATTGACCCCGGCCTTGTCCAGCAGTTGCACGAACGAGCGGGCCACCTTCTGCGCCCCCGGATCGTAGGCGGCGGCGCAGCCCACCCAGTAGATGACGTCGGGTTCAGTGTTCTCCTCGATGGTGGGCACTTTCAGGCCCTCGGCCCACTCCATGCGCTTGTCGCGCGAGATGCCCCAGGGGTTGCTGGCCCGCTCCATCCCCCGGAAGGCGGTCTGAAGCTGCTGCGGGAACCCCCCGGCCACCATCACCTGCTGGCGGCGGATGTCGATGATGTCCAGCATCTGCTCGTCCTGCACGGGACAGACCTGCATGCACGCGCCGCAGGTGGTGCAGGCCCACACCGCTTCCTCGCTGATGGCGTATTCCAGCAGCGGGTGCGCGGTGCTGGCCCCGGACTCGAACGGCGCGGCCTTGAGCGTGAAGGGGCTGGGATGCGCCGCGATCACGTTCAGCTCCATACGCTTGTTGATCTCCAGCGCGGCGGGCGACAGCGCCTTGCCGGTGGCGTTGGCCGGGCAGACGTCCTGGCAACGGTTGCACTGGATGCAGGCGTAGGCGTCCAGCAGGCGCGGCCATTCCAGTTCTTCCAGCTTTTCCACGCCCAGACGCGGCTCGTCGGCCTCCATCGCCTCCTCCAGTCCCTTCATGGGCGGCAGCACGCCGCTGCCCACCGGGCGCTTGAGGGCGTAGTTCACAGGGGCCATGAAGATGTGGATGTGCTTGGTGAACGGGAAGTACGCCAGGAACAGCAGCACGCTGCCCAGCGCGCCCCAGAACCCGAAGATGCGCCAGTTCAGCAGCGCCCCCTCACCCAGCCCGGAGAACAGCGCCGCGCCCACCGCGTTAGAGAACGGCTGGAAAGCGTCGCCGCCCTCGGCCATCACCTTTGCCGCGTTGCCCAGCACCCGGCTGCCGACGTGGAAGAAGATGAAGGCCGAGACGATCAGGCTGTCGCGCAGGATGTAGTTGTTCTTCAGCAGCGGGTGCAGCAGCGTCTTCTCGGTGAAGCGGAAGTCGCGTTTTGAGGGCGTGAACAGGCGGCGAATCACCAGCGCCACCACGCCGAACAGCACCAGGAAGCTCAGGACATCGGCCAGCAGGTTGTAGGCCGCGCCGAAAAAGTTGTCTGAGTAGATGCCGAACCGGAGATACCCTTCCAGCCCGTCCACCACGTTGACCAGCAGGTAGAACACGAAGCCGTAGAAGATAAAGCTGTGCAGCACGCTGATGGCCGTGCGGCGGCGGAAGGTGCGCTCCTGGGTCAGGCTGACCCGGATGGCGTCCAGGATTCGCCGGCCCGGAATGTCGAAGCGGCGCTCGGTGGCAGGGGCGCCCCGGCGAATGCGCAGGTACAGGCGGTAGAACCCCCACAGGCCAAAGGCCCCGGTGATGACGGCAAAAACGAAAAACAGAATCTGATGGATGGGGGGCAGCACGGCGGGGAAACCTCCGGTGGAATCGAATCGGGTCTGGGCCATCTGTCTTGCGCCTGTGGCCTGTCGTAAATATTGAACCGGGTGCAAGTATAGCGGGGTCTGCCCGGTGGGAGGGCAACGGCGGCGGCGGCGTGCAGCACGAAAAGGAGACGGCCCCAGCATACGGCACGGCGGGCGTCGGGCGGCCGGGGCCGCCCCCCCCGCACCATTGCGCGGCGCTCAGGCACGCTAGCCTCTGAAGCCTGAGCGCGTTCCTTCCCCATCCCCCCCAAAGGAGCTTTTCCCTTGTCCCTGACTGCCACTGAACTGCAAACGTACCTGTCCGCCCTGATCGCGGGCGAACTCAAACTGTCCACCATGATCTGGGGGCCGCCCGGCATCGGCAAGAGCGCCGTGGTGGCGCAGGTGGCCCGCGAACGCGGCCTGGATTTCGTGGACGTGCGGCTGTCGCAACTGGCCCCCACCGACTTGCGCGGCCTGCCCGTGCCGGAAGCGGACGGCCAGGGCGGCGGCGTGTCTAAGTGGTACCCGCCCGAGTTCCTGCCGCGCGGCGGCCACGGCGTCCTGTTTCTGGACGAGGTGAACATGGCCCCGCCCACCATGCAGGGCATGGCCCAGCAGCTAATTCTGGATCGCCGGGTGGGCAGTTACGTGCTGCCCGACGGCTGGTTCGTGTGGGCGGCGGGCAACCGCAAGGAAGACCGCGCCAGCGTGTTCGACATGCCCGCGCCGCTCGCCAACCGTTTCCTGCACCTGACCGTGCGGCCCGATTTCGACTCGTGGCGCAGCTACGCGCTGGGACGCGGCTTGCACGAGCACATCATCGCCTTCCTGACCTTCCGCCCGGAGTTGCTGCACCGGCTTGACCCGCAGCAGCCCGCGTGGCCCAGTCCGCGCGCCTGGGAGATGGCGAGTGGCTTGCACCGCGCCGGGCTGGACGTGGCCCCCGCGATTGGCGAGGCGGCCGGGGCCGAGTTCAGCGCCTTCGTGCGGCTGTACGAGCAACTGCCGGATCTGGGCATTGTGCTGGAAGGCCGGGGCGGGGGCCTGCGCCTACCGGACGAACCCAGCGTGCGCTACGCCGCCGTGGTGGGGCTGGCCGCCCGCGCGGGGAGCGCCGACGCCGCCTACCACGCCTTCACCTGGCTGGCCGACAGCGCTGGGCCGGAGTGGCTGCAACTGTACGTCGCCACGCTGGTCAGCAAATTCCAGGCGATCGGGCAACTGGGCGATCTGGCCGCACTGGTGGCCCGCGACGAGCGACTGGCCGCGCTGGTGGAGGGGACTTTGGCGATGTCGGAGGGGGGGTGAAGGGGCCGCAGTACGCAGTGCGCGGTGCGCAGTTTTCCCGTCCCGCGTCCCGCGCACCGCGCACCGCCTCCTGCGCCGAAGGCGCACATGCCTGACTTCCAGCACCTGATCTCCGGCTCGCGGCTGCGGATTCGCGGCAAGTCGGCCTTCTTCGCCACGCTATTGCTGCACGCCGAATTCGTACCGTCGCGCGAGGTGGCGGCGGCGGGCACCGACGGCGAGCGGGTCTACGTGAACCCGGAAGTGGCGGCCTCGCTCCCCCCTGATGTGCTGGACGGACTGCTGCTGCACGAAGTCCTGCACGCGGCGCTGTCGCATGTGGAGCGGCGTGGCCCGCGCGAGAAGAAACGCTGGAACAAGTCCGCCGATCTGATCGTAAACGGCATGGTGGATGCCGCTGGCCTGCCCACGCCGCCGACTTCGCGCCGCGATGACCACCTGGAAAAGCTGAGCGTGGAGGAGGTCTACACCGCGCTGATGGCCGAGGGCGAGGAGGACGGCGACGGCGAGGGAGACGAGGGCGGCGACGATCTGCTGGACGGCCCCCCCAGCGACGCGCCGCCCAAGAACGGCAAGAACGCCTCTAGCGCCGCCAAGCAGTGGCAGCAGGCGATGGCAAAGGCCCGCAGCATGGACGCCATGAGCGGCGGCCAGGGCGACGATCCGCTGGGCGCGCACCGCGAACTGGCGCGGCTGGCCCCGGCGCGGCTGGACTGGCGGGCGCACCTGTGGCGTTTTCTGGCGCGCACGCCGGTGGATTTCGGAGGCTTTGACCGCCGCTTCGTGGGGCGCGGGCTGTATCTGGAGGCGCTGGACGACGAATCGCTGACCGCATTGATTGCGGTGGACACCTCCGCCAGCGTGGACGACGCGGCAGTTAAGGCCCTGGTGGGCGAGGTTCAGGGCGTGCTGGGCGCGTACCCGCACGTCCGCGCCACCCTCTACTACGCCGACACCGAGGCGTATGGGCCGCACACGCTGACCCCTGGCAGCGATATTCCCCCACCACAGGGGGGCGGCGGAACCGACTTTCGGCCCATTTTTAATCTGCTGGACGATCACGAACCGGACGTGCTGATCTACCTGACCGACGGCTACGGCGACTTCCCCGAGACGGCCCCGCAGATGCCGACGCTGTGGGTGGTGCCGCCGGGTGGCCTGGAGGACGAGGGCTTTCCCTTCGGCGAAGTCTTGCGGCTGGAGGAAGGCTGATGGTGTCGCGTCCCACCCGCTTCGAGCTGCAACCGGGCGTACCGCAGGGTGCGGCCAGCTGGTTCATTTTTCAGGGGAGCCGCCTGCTGCTGCGTGAGGATGACACCTTGCCCATAGGCCGCGCGGAAGATTTTGAGCTGAAGCTGATCAACGCGTTGGGCCAGTTGGACGGTCAGGCCTATGCCGCCGCGCAACTGGCCGGCGAAGTTCCCGCCGGATACGCCCTTTCGCCATTGCGTTCCCTGTTTGGCCGCCTGAATGATGACCTGTTCGGGCTGGCCGGATTTGCCGCGCAGGTGGTGGAGTTTGACCGCACCCACGGGTTCTGCGGCCACTGCGCCGCGCCGCTGGCCTTGACCGGCCACGAGTACGCCAAAGCCTGCCCCGAGTGCGGCCTGACCGTCTACCCCCGTGTGGCCCCGGTGGCGATGGTGCTGATCCGGCGGGGCACAGGGGTGTCCACTGAACTGTTGCTGGCACGCGGCCCGCACTTTGCGCCCGGCGTTTACTCCGCACTGGCAGGCTTCGTGCAGCCCTCCGAGACGCTGGAACAGGCGGCCCACCGCGAGGTGCTGGAGGAGGTGGGCGTGAGGATCAAGAACCTGCACTACGTTCTGAGCCAGCCCTGGCCCTTTCCGCATTCGCTGATGATCGGCTTCGACGCCGAATGGGACGGCGGCGAGATCGTCCTGCAACCGGACGAGATCGAGGACGCGCGCTGGTTCGCCGCCTCAGACCTTCCCGCCCTGCCGCCGCGTTTCAGCATCGCCCGCCAGCTGATTGACCGCGCCGTGTCCCAGAGCCTGGAACCCGCAGACGCCTATCCTGTGCCCCATGACCACTCCTTCTGAACTCGATCCGCGCACGCTGACCTCCCTGGGGCCAGACGGGGCGCCGGAGGCGGCGGCCCACCCCCGGGCCACGGCGGCGGTGCTGTCGGGCCTGAGCGCCCACCCCGATCTGCGGGTGCGCGCCGCCGTGGCCCGGCATCCCAACGCGCCGCTGGAGGTGCTGGGCGCGCTGGCCGCCGCCTTCCCTCAGGAGGTGCTGGACAATCCGGGGCTGCCCCTCCTGCGGCTGGCGCGTCCGGGTTTCCTGAACGTCTTTCCGGGCGAGGGCGTGACGGCCCTGCTGTCGCTGCCCACGGTGCCCGAGTGGGTGCTGGACGCGGCGCTGCGCCACGAGGACTACAGCGTGCGGACGGCGCTGGCCTCGCGCCCAGGGCTGAGCGAGGCCCGCGTGTCGGCGCTGGCCGGGGACGCGGGCTGGCAGATCCGCGAGGCGGTGGCCCGGCGCGAGGCGCTCTCGCCCGCCCTGATCCGCCAGCTGGCCGCCGACGACGACTACGACGTGCGCAAGGCGGTGGCCGCCCGCGCCGATCTGCCCGGCGACATCCTGCGGACGCTGGTGGAGGACAGTCACGGCTTGGTGCGGGCCAGCGTGGCCCGCCGCCTGGATCTGCCGCTGGACTGCATGCTGACGCTGGCCGCAGACGGCGATACGGACGTGCTGGCGACGCTGGCCCGCCGGATTGACCTGCCATACAACGTGCGCGAGTGGCTGGCGGGCAGCGACGAGCCTTCCGTGCGGGCCGCCGCGCTGCAAGGCTGGAAAGTGCCGGCCGGATGGCTGGAACGCGCCCGCAACGACGCCGATCCGGACGTGCGCGCCGCGCTGGCCCGCCGTCCGGATACCTCGGTGGAACTGCTGGAGGGGCTGGCCCACGACGAGGCCGAAACGGTGCGCCGCGCCGTGCTGGAACGTGACGACCTGCCGGAAGGTGCGGTGCTGGCCCTGGCCCGCGCCCCCGAACAGGACATCCGCCTGCATGTCGCCAGTGCCGACGGCCTGTCCGGCAACGTGCTGGACGTGCTGCTGACCGACGCAGACCCCACCATCCGCACCATTCTGGCGGTGCGGCCCGATCTGGGGGCACAGCGACTGGCCCGGCTGGCCGGGGACGACCACGCCGAAGTGAGGCGGGCCGTGGCCTACGCCGCCGCGCCGGGGGCAGATACGCTGACGACGCTGGCCCAGGACGCGAGCATTGGGGTGCGCCGCGCCGCCGCTGTCCATCCGGAGCTGCCCGGCGAACTTCTGGAAAGTCTGAGCAACGATCCGGACGCGGGCGTTCGGCTGACCGTGGCGGGCCGCGCCAAGCTCTCCCCCGCCCTGCGCGCGAAGCTGCGCCAGGACACCGATCCCAGCGTACGGGCCGAGGCGGAGCGGGCGCGAGCCGACGCGTGACCGACATCCGCCTTTCCTTGGGCGGGCTGAAATTCAGCGTGCGGGTGGCGATCATCTGTGTGCGCGGCAACCGGCTGCTGGCCAACACCGAGCCGGGCATCGGTTTCTGGTACCTGCCGGGCGGCGCCCTGGCCACCGACGAGGACGCGCGGGGTTGCGCCGAGCGCGAATGGCGCGAGGAAACCGGCACCCCATCCGGCGAGCTGCGCCTGCTGGGCGTCGTGGAAAACTTCTTCGGGCCAGCGCACGCGCGGCAGCACGAGATCGGCTTCTATTTCCGCATGGACGCGCCCGCCGAACTGCCTGGCACGCCATTCACGGTGCTGGACAATCCCAACGTTCTGTGTGGGTGGGTTCCAGTGGCCGAGATTGAAACCCGCCCGGTCTACCCGCTGATCGTGCGCGAGTTGCTGGACGGCGATGACGGCACGGTGCGGCACCTCGTGAATCGGGAAGAGGCCAGAGCGTTCCCAGGCAACGAAAAAACCCCGCCCGAAAGCGAGGTTTAAACTTGGTGGCCAGAGCCGGACTTGAACCGGCGACCCAACGATTTTCAATCGTTTGCTCTACCAGCTGAGCTATCTAGCCTTGCTCTCTCCGCGCGGGAGAGGGCGGTGGCGGTCCGGACGGGATTTGAACCCGCGACCTTCTGCGTGACAGGCAGATATGCTAACCGCTACACTACCGGACCCCATGCTGGCGCTTGATTTTCATTCCTGCCGCTGCCCACGAAAAGCAGCGGGGTTAAGGATAGCCGCGCCCTGGGAACTTGTCAACAAGGCGACAATTCTGCCGCGCCGCCGCGTCCCTGAAAGCAGGTGGCGGCCTCCGCAAGGCCGGGGTCAGAAGGGCACCGCCCGCACCGCCTGAAGGGCCGACGTGCCGGATTCATCGATCATCATTTCCAGGTATTCGCGGGCGTGCAGGGCGTCAATCATGGCAAAACGGTGATCCTCGTCCAGCAGAATGCCATCCTCGATCTGGGTGTGTCCGTATACACCAAATTCCAGGCCGGCCATCGCCACGTATTCCGGCGTGTCCCGGAACCAGTGCTTGGTGCTGCGGTCTCCGTAGAACAGATCATCGTAGTGCGTGTGAGCGGGCAGTGGCGAGACATGAGCGAACTGCACCGCGCCCACCCGCAGCTCACGGGGAAACTGGCTGATCCAGCCGCGCAGGTGTTCGGGCAACAGCACGCCGCCGCGCTCGGGATCGAACTCCAGATGCACCAGACCGCCGCTGGTGCCCAGGGTATAGCTGCCGTTCAGCACCGCATCATCGTGGTTGCCCAGCAGAATGTGAATCGCGTGGGGCGCGGCGGCCTGGTACGCCCGCAGCCGTTCCAGCTGGGCAGCCTGCTGGCGCGCGGCCAGCAGCAGGTGGTCTGGATCATGCACACGAAACCGGGGCAAACCGATCAGCCGGGCATATTCGCCCTCATTCTTGGGATGCACCAGATCGCCGATGATGACCACCTGAAACAGGCCCGCCTGCACCGGGGGCGTGGGCATAAACGAGCCGTCCACGCAGCTCGCGGCGCGCAGGGCGGCCCACAACGTTTCGAAATCGGCGTGTACGTCGCCAAAAGCCATGAACTTGCGCATCTGCCCCACAGTCTAGCGGGCCGGATCACGCCGTGGGCCACCAGCGTCTCCCCCGGAGCCTTCGCCACAACTCCCACGGCACAGCAAAGTCCCCGCCCCTGAACAACAGGTGGCGGGGTCTGGTCAGGACAGCCCGTGGGCTTACAGCTTGACGGTCTCGTTGTTGCCCATGTCGCCGCGCTGGCCGGTCACCGCGCCCTTCGCCAGCTCGTACAGGGCCTTGACCTTGCCGGGGCCTTCCCACAGTTCCGCTCCGTGGGTGCTGATCTTGATCAGCTGGATGTTGGGATCGTCCTTGCCGCCCTCGAAGTAGGTTTTGTAGAAGTCGCTCCACAGCTCGTCGAGCTTGGCGCGGTCCTCCACCAGTTCCGCCGTGCCGGTCAGGCTGACGTAGTTGCTGTCGTCGGGGTTGGAGTAGCTGACGTTCACCTGAGGGCGCTGGCCCATGTCGTGTACGCCCTCGGTGTCTTTGCCGCCGATGAACCATAGGTCACCGTCGAACTCGGTCTGCTGGGTGGTCATGGGCCGCGCGTGCATGTGGCCCGCATCGGTCACGGTGGTCAGCATGGCGAACTTCACGTCCTTGATGATGCTGGCAATGTGTTTGATGGACTGTTCACGGGTCATGTCGTCACTCATGGCCCCAGGGTGACACGCGGCAGGAAAGGACGCAGGAAGGCGCCGCACCGTCTTAATGGCAGATCAAGGAAGACGGCAGGGAGGGTAAGCGCCTTGCATCACGCCGCCACCTGCTGCGTGCGGTGCGCGTTGTCCGGCACCTTGCGGACCAGCAGCACCCCCGCGATGAAAAACAGGGCCGCGATGCCGAACACCAGCGTGTAGCCGAAATTGTCGCCCCGCGCGTTGCCCCAGTCCAGCAGCGCTCCCTGCGGCGCGCTGGTCATCTGCGGCGCGACAAAGGCCACGTGCCAGATGCCCATGTCGCGGGCGTAGCTGCTGGCACTGGGCATGGCGTCGCTGCCCAGCGCCCAGTCCACGCTGGTAAAGGCCCCGAAGCCCAGCCCGAAGAACAGCGCCAATCCCAGCGCCACCGGATAACTGGGGGCCACCAGCAGCAGCAGGGCGGCGGCGGCCATCGCCGCGCCCGCCACGTAGATCACCGGCTTGCGGCCCACCCGGTCACTGATGCGCCCGCCGATCAGCGCCGAGACGATGCTGCCCACGATGATGCACGCCAGCATGATGCTGGTGCTGGTGCCCGCGTCGGCCTGACGCATCACGTCGCGGTTGTAATACTGCAAGAACGGCTGAACGCTGTACTGCCCCAGCGAGAACAGCACCCGCGTCAGGAACACCCACAGGAACGCCTGATGCGCGAACAGCTCGCCAATGCTGAGGGTTCGCCCCCCCGCCGTCGCCAGCGGCACAGGGTTGGTGGCCTCGGGAATGCCGCGCATGGTGATCAGCGCCGGGACCAGCAGCACCACCCCGATCAGCACGAAGGAGACGATGACGGGCAGCTTGAGAATTCCCACCGCGAAGGCCGCCACCGCGCCCAGCAGTTGTCCCGCCGCCTGCAGCAGCGCCATCACGCCGCTGTAGCGCCCACGCTGCTCGGGCGGCACCAGTTGCGGAATCAGGGCCGAGTACGGCGCAGTGGCGTAGTTGTTGCCGAACTGCACCAGCAAAAAGCCCAGCACGTACACCCAGAACCCGTTCATGCCGCTGAGGGTCATGGCCGCGAAGCCCATCACCGCCAGCCCCACCAGATTCACGGCCACGCCCAGCCGCAGGTACGGCAGCCGCCGCCCGGTACGGTCACTGCGGGCGCCCACCAGCGGCGGCAGGATCAGCGCCATCACCGCGCCAATCGCCACCAGCGCGCCCAGGTAGGTGCCCTTGCGCGCCTCACCCACGAACATTTCCACGTTGGCGGGCATCAGGATCAGCAGCAGCACCAGCCAGTGGAACGCCGTGCCGAACCAGAACGCGGACAGCACCCACGGATGGGGCGGACGGGCCGGGGTTGTGGTGGTCATTGCGCGGAGTATAGGCGTGCGGGACGGTGCCTCGCCCCGAATGGGCGGCAAGTACAGGGACCGGGCACAGCCCCTGGATTCTGGACACCCATGCCACCCCCAACATTTTCCCGACGTGGGCCTCATGCGCTCCGGGACAGGCCGGCACAGAATGGGGGCCATGCAAAAACGCCAGCTTGGACAGAACGGCCCCGACGTTTCCGTGGTGGGCCTGGGCTGCAACAATTTCGGAGGCCGCCTGGACCAGGCCGCCACCAACGCCGTCGTGCGCTCGGCGCTGGATCACGGCGTCACCCTGTTCGACACCGCCGACATCTACGGCAACCGGGGCGGCTCGGAAACCATGCTGGGCAAGGCGCTGGGAGCAGAACGCGAGAACATTGTGCTGGCCAGCAAATTCGGTGCCGATATGGGCGAGGCGGGCAAGGGGGCCAGACCCGAGTACATTCGCAAGGCGCTGGCCGCCAGCCTGAAACGGTTGGGCACCGACCATCTGGATCTTTACCAGCTGCACACGCCGGACCCCCAGACGCCGCTGGCCGACACGCTGGGCACGCTGCACGAGCTGGTGCAGGCCGGACAGGTGCGCGCCATCGGCTGCTCGAACCTGGACCCGGCGGGGGTGCGTGAGGCGGCGCGGATTGCTCGGGAGCAGAACCTCACCTCGTTCACCTGTGCCCAGGACGAGTACAGCCTGCTGGTGCGGGACGCCGAGGCTGAGCTGCTGCCCACGCTGCGTGACCTGGACATGGGCCTGCTGCCGTACTTTCCACTGGCCAGCGGGCTGCTGAGCGGCAAGTACACGCCGGACCACATTCCCGAAGGCACGCGCTTCGCCTCATCGCAGGGCGCGCAGGACAAATACATGACACCCGACAACTGGCGCAAGGTTCAGGCCCTGGAAGCCTTTGCAAAGCAGCGCGGCCACACCCTGCTGGCCCTGGCCTTCAGCTGGTTGGCCGCCCAGCCCACCGTCAGCAGCGTGATCGCCGGAGCCACGAAGCCGGAGCAGATCGCCCAGAACGTGGGGGCGGTGGGCTGGAAACTGGATGACGCGGAACTGGCCGAGGTGGACCGCATCACGCAGGGCCACGCGGTCACCTGAGCGCATTACGCCCCCAGCAGAATCAACCCTGATAGACTGGTTCGGTGACTTCCGCGCCGGACCAGACCGATCTCCTCAGCCAGTTGAACGAAACGCAGGCGCAGGCCGCCGACCACTACACCGGCCCCGCGCTGGTGATCGCCGGGGCGGGCAGCGGCAAGACGCGCACGCTGATCTACCGCATTGCCCGCCTGATCACCCACTACGGCGTGGACCCCGGCGAGATTCTGGCGGTGACCTTTACCAACAAGGCCGCCGCCGAGATGCGCGAGCGGGCCGCCCACCTGATGCCCGGCGCGAACAAACTGTGGATGAGCACCTTTCACAGCGCGGGCGTGCGGATTCTGCGGGCTTACGGCGAGCACATCGGGCTGAAACGCGGCTTCGTGATCTACGACGACGACGATCAGCTCGACATTTTCAAGGAAGTGATGGGCAGCATTCCCGGCATTGGCCCGGACACCAGCCCGCGCGTGCTGCGCGGCATCGTGGACCGCGCCAAGAGCAACCTGCTGACGCCGGACGATCTGGCCCGCAGCGGCGAGCCGTACATCAGCGGGCTGCCGCGTGAGGCCGCCGCCGAGGCGTACCGGCGCTACGAGGGGCGCAAACGGGGGCAGAACGCCATCGACTTCGGCGACCTGATCACCGAAACCGTGCGGCTGTTTCAGGAAGTACCGGGCGTACTGAACGCCGTGCAAAACCGCGCCAAGTTTATTCACGTGGACGAGTACCAGGACACCAACCGGGCGCAGTACGAGTTGACGCGCCTGCTGGCGTCCAGGGACCGCAATCTGCTGGTGGTCGGGGACCCCGATCAATGCCTGCCGCCCGGAACACTGGTCTGCACGCCGCAGGGTAAGCGGCCCATCGAAACCTTGCAAGAAGGCGAGTTCGTCTGCGGAACAGGCGGGAGCGAGACGCTGACGGCGGGGCAGATCACCCACGTCAAACGCGGCCACTTCAGCGGGCCGCTGTGGCGGGTAGAGGCGGGCGGGCAGACCTTGCGGGGCACGCCCCATCACATCGTGCTGGCCCGGCACGAGCCGCTGGCCGGGCAGTGGTACGTATACCTGATGTACCGCGAGGACCGGGGCTACCGCGTGGGCCTGACGATGGGCGCGCGGGTGAACAGCGAGGGGCAGACCGACTACGGCTACCGCGTGCGGCTAAATCAGGAACACGGCGATAAGGTCTGGGTTTTGCGCGTATGTCCCTCCCGCTCCGAGGCGACGTACTGGGAGGCGCTGTATGCGGCCCGTTACGGCCTGCCCACGGCACTGTTTCACGGCGTGGGCCGCGAACTGGCGATGGACGAAGAGCAACTGGGCCGCCTGTTCGCCGAACTGGACACGGCCTCCGCTGCACAGAAGTTGATGGCCGATCTGCGCCTGCACCCGGAATTTCCGCACCACCGCCCGCAGAACGGAGTGCGGCGGCAGAGCATCAACCTGATCATGTTCTCGGATTTCAGGACAGGAACGGTCGGCTACCACCGCATCCAGTGGAGCAGCAACCGCGCTGACGTGGCCCAACGGTTGCTGGCGGCGGGCCATCCGGTGCGCGGAAATGGCACGGGGCGAGGCGGCTACCGTCTGGAAATCAGCCGCAAGGATTACGGCGAAGCGCTGGAACTCGCCCGGACGCTGGCGCGCGATGGCGGGCTGGAACTCCAGCGCAAGGCGTGCGTGAATGGCAGGATGTACAGTTTTCAACCGTTGTCACACCTGCATCCCGGCATGAAAGTGCTGGTTCAGAGTCAGGGTCAACTGTCAGAAGAGGCCGTCGGCGGCGTGGTTCAGGAGCAGTACAGCGGCCCCGTCTACGATCTGACCGTCTCACCCCTGCATACCTATGTGGCAAACGGGATACTGGTCCACAACAGCATCTACAAATTTCGCGGCGCGGACATTCAAAATATCCTCGACTTCCAGAAGGACTACGCCAACGCGAAGATCTACATTCTGGAACACAACTACCGCTCCAGCGCCAGCGTGCTGAATCTGGCGAACAAGCTGATCGAAAACAACACCGAGCGCATGGACAAGACCCTGCGGGCGGTCAAGGAGGACGGCCACGCGGTGATGTTCCACCGCGCCACCGATCACCGCGCCGAGGGCGATTTTGTGGCCGAGTGGTTGACCCGGCTGCACAACACCGAGGGCCGCAAGTTTGCCGACATGGCGATCCTGTACCGCACCAACGCCCAGTCGCGCGTGATGGAAGAGTCGCTGCGGCGCGTGCAGATTCCGGCCAAGATCGTGGGCGGCGTGGGCTTCTATGACCGCCGCGAAATCCGCGACATCCTGGCCTACGCCCGCCTGTCCCTGAATCCTTCGGACGACGTGGCCCTGCGCCGCATCATCGGGCGACCCCGGCGCGGCATCGGTGATACGGCGCTGGCACGGCTGATGGACTGGGCGCGCATCAACAACACCTCTCTCTTGACCGCCTGCGCGCGGGCCGAGGAGGACCAGATTCTGGACCGGGGGGCGCAGAAGCCCGTCGAATTCGCCAAACTGATGGCCGCCATGAGCGAGGCCGCCGAGAACTACGAGCCCGCCGCGTTCCTGCGCTTCGTGATCGAGACCAGCGGTTACCTTGACCTGCTGCGCCAGGAAGGACAGGAAGGTCAGGTCCGCATGGAGAACCTCGACGAACTGATCAACGCCGCCGAGGAATGGTCCGGCGACAACGACGGCACCATCGGTGACTTTCTGGACGAGGCCGCCCTGCTGTCCAGCGTGGACGACATGCGCTCGAAGACCGAGAACAAGGACGTGCCAGAGGATGCCGTGACGCTGATGACGCTGCACAACGCCAAGGGCCTGGAGTTCCCGGTGGTGTTCATCGTGGGCACCGAGGAAGGCCTGCTGCCCAGCAAGGGCGCACTCACCGAGGCCGGGGGCATCGAGGAGGAACGGCGGCTGTTCTACGTGGGCATTACCCGCGCCATGGAGCGCCTGTTCCTGACGGCCGCGCAGAACCGCATGCAGTACGGCAAGACCAACGCCGCCGAGGACAGCCGTTTTCTGGAGGAAATCGAGGGCGGCTTCGACACGGTGGACCCCTACGGGCAGACCATTGAGTACCGGGCCAAGACCTGGAAACAGTACCGACCCACCGTGCCGGTGACCCCCAGCGCCGTCAAGAACACCAGCCCCCTGACGGCAGGCATGGCCTACCGGGGCGGCGAGCGGGTCCGGCATCCCAAGTTCGGGGAGGGTCAGGTGCTGGCGGTGGCCGGCACGGGCGACAAGCAGGAGGTCACGGTGCATTTTCCGACGGCGGGCACCAAGAAACTGCTGGTGAAGTTCGCGAATCTGAGCGCGCTGTAGCCTGTCCCTTTCTGCGTCTGGCGCTTATAGCCTGCCCTGACCGTCCGCCACAACACATTTGCTAAACTACCCCGCATGAAGCTCGTACTCGCCGTCATTCAGGACGCGGACGCCACCGCACTGATCCGCGTCCTCTCGGAGAATGCCTTCGAGGTGACCAAACTGGCCAGCACCGGCGGCTTTCTGCGCGAGGGCAACACGACGCTGATGATCGGCGTGGACGACGCGAGGCTGGACGATCTCAAACGTTTCGTGCGCAAGACCTGCCGCACCCGTAGCCGCCTGGTGGCCCCCAGCGTCCCGATGGGCGAGCAGAACGAGGGCCTGGTCAGCGATCCGGTGGAGGTGCCGGTGGGCGGCGCCGTGATGTTCGTGATGGGCGTGCAGGAATTCGTCAAGGTCTGATCGCTCCACCGCTCTCAGTGTCTACTCCACCTACTCCACGCCCAGCGCCGCCAGTTCCTCCCGGAGCTGCGCGGCTCCTTTGTAATGCACGGCGTGCATGCCCACCGAGCGGGCGGCCTCGGCATTCTGCGAGCGGTCATCGATCATGACGGCTTCCTCGGGGCGCACGTTGGCGAGTTGCAGACCCAGACGGTAAATCCCGGGGCTCGGCTTCATAACCCCCAGATAGCAGGACGTGAAAAACCCCAGCAGGAAATCGTGCAGCTCGAAGGTGCGAATCCGGTGATCGTTCAGATCATGGCCCTCGTTGTTCAGCGAGTACATGCGCCAGCGTCCGGCCAATTCGCGGGCCAGGGCCAGCGAGTCGGCGTGGGGCTGGCTCTCGGCCTCCATCGCGGCGCGGAACTCGTCGGGAGTGAAATCCCGCGAGGTGTAGAACAGGGTCTGGGCCATGTAGTCGGCCAGGGTCATGCGGCCCAGTTCCAGCTCCGGCGCGGCCAGCTTGTGCCGCTCGTTGAACTCCGTGACGTCCAGTCCAAAACGTTCCAGCACGTCCGCCCGCTGCTCGCGGTCCCAGCCGTTGGTCAGCAGCACGCCGCCGATATCCCAGAACACCGCTTTGATGGCCATGGGCACAGCTTAAGTGATGGGCGGTTTGCCGGACGCACGCCTGCTGCACAGGCCTGGCGAGGAAAACGTGGGCCCGGCGCAGCCAATCCTTTGAAAAGTCTGGCCTTTGAAAAGTGTGGAGTTGACACTTGCTTCGGCCCCCTCATTTCAGAAACCCTGAAGAACAGGCCGCTGGATCTTGCATTTCGATTTAGGTGGGCCTAAAGTACGCCATGCTTTTTGTGGCCCTCTCGCCGTCCGCCCGTCTCAGTCCCCACGCCCCCTTTTACGCGCTGGAAGTCCGGCTCTTCCTTGGTTTGCTGCCATGACGACCGACAAGGGCTGGCGGCAGGACAATCTGAGCGAGTCCCTGAGCGACGTCGCACGCATCAAGATTGATTACAGCAAGCCGCCGTGGCGGCGCTTCCTGGCGTTTCTGGGACCGGGGGCGCTGGTGGCGGTGGGCTACATGGACCCGGGCAACTGGGCCACGTCCATCGCGGGGGGCAGCGCTTACGGCTACACGCTGCTGAGCATGGTGCTGATCTCCAGCCTGATGGCGATCTACCTGCAGGCCCTGACCGCCCGGCTGGGCATCGCCACCGGACGCGATCTGGCGCAGGCCTGCCGCGACCATTTCAGCAAGCCCGCCGCGATGGCGCTGTGGATCTCGGCGGAAATCGCGATTATCGCCACCGATCTGGCCGAGGTGATCGGCACCGCCATCGCCCTGAATCTGCTGTTCGGCCTGCCGCTGCTAATCGGCGTGATCCTCACGGTGGCCGACGTGCTGCTGATCCTGCTGCTGCAAAACAAGGGGTTCCGTTACGTGGAGGCGCTGGTCATCACGCTGATCGCCACCATCGCCGTGGCGTTTCTGTTCGAGATGATCTTCTCCAAACCCGAACTCGCGCCGCTGCTGGGCGGTCTGGTGCCCAGCCGACAGCTGCTCGATCCGGCGGTGCTGTACGTCGGTATCGGCATTCTGGGGGCGACGGTCATGCCGCACAACCTGTACCTGCACTCGGCCATCGTCAACACGCGCGGCTACGACAAGTCCCCGGCGGGCAAGCGCGAGGCGATCAAGTTCGCCACCTGGGACTCCTCGCTGGCGCTGACCTTCGCGTTTTTCATCAACGCCTCGATCCTGATCCTGGCCGCCGCCGCCTTCCACTTCGCCGGGCGCACCGACATCGCCGAGATTCAGGACGCCTACAAGCTGCTCTCGCCCATCCTGGGCGCGGGGGCCGCCAGCGTGCTGTTCGCCGTGGCGCTGCTGGCCTCCGGGCAGAACAGCACCCTGACCGGCACGCTGACCGGGCAGATCGTGATGGAAGGCTTCGTGAACATCCGCCTGAAGCCGTGGGTGCGGCGGCTGGTCACGCGCCTGATCGCCATCATTCCCACCGTGATCGTGGTGATGATCTACGGCGAGAAGGGCACCGGGCAACTGCTGATCCTGTCGCAGGTGATTCTTTCGATGCAACTGTCGTTTGCCGTCGTGCCGCTGATGATGTTCAGCGGCGACAAACGCAAGATGGGCGAATTCGTGATCAACCGCTTCTGGAAAGTGGTGGGCTGGGCCATCACCGCGCTGATCATCGGCCTGAACGTGTTTTTGCTGGCGCAGACTTTTTTTGGAAGCTGAAGCAGTGGCGGGTCAGAGTTGCGCTGACGTCCGGCCCTTCTTCTCTCGCGGCCAGAGACGACGCCGCCGAGGATCGGCAGGAAGCGCAGTGGATTCATCATACCAACAGCGCCAAATCCACCACTCCACCGGCCCGCCCCGCACCCCCGATTCCCTTCAACACGAACTGGCGGTCAAGCAGATCGAGGGGTTCACCGTTCGCGGCGCCATCTTTTATCTCCGGAGCCTCGTGGCGGCCAGCGTTCCCCCCTTCAGCCCCCTCCCCTACTTCGCGTCAAACCAGTTCGGCCCCACCCCGGCCTCCACCGCCAGCGGCACGCTGAGCTGAGCCGCACCCTCCATGATCTGGCGGGTAATGGCCGCCACCTCGTCGGCGCGGCCCTCGGGGGCCTCGATCAGCAGTTCATCGTGCACCTGAAGGAGCAGGCGGGCGCCCAGCGCGTCCAGTTCCCGGTCCAGTTTCACCATCGCCAGCTTGATGATGTCCGAGGCCGTGCCCTGGATGGGCATGTTGTAGGCCAGCCGCTCGCCCGCCTCGCGCACGTTGCGGTTGGTGGCGGTCAGCTCGGGCACGTAGCGGCGGCGGCCATACATGGTTTCCACGTAGCCGTGCGTGCGGCCAAACTCTAGCGTCTCGTCGATGTATTTGCGGATGCCCGGATAGGTGCTGAAGTAGATCTCGATAAACGAGGCCGCCTCGGCATAGGGAATGTGCAAGTCATTGCTCAGGCGGTGGGCACTCATGCCGTACAGCACGCCGAAGTTGACGGTCTTGGCGGCGCGGCGCTGATCGGGCGTGATGCCGCCCTCATCCAGCCCCAGCACCTGCGCGGCGGTGCGGCGGTGAATGTCGGCGCCCTCCTGGAACGCCTGCTGCATCAGCGGATCGCCGGAGATGTGGGCCAACAACCGCAACTCGATCTGCGAGTAGTCGGCGGCAATTAAACAAAAGCCCTTATCCGCAATAAAACCTTTGCGAATCTCGCGGCCCACTTCCGAGCGGATGGGAATGTTCTGGAGGTTGGGGTTCAGGCTGCTCAGGCGGCCCGTCGCCACCGCCGTCTGCGCGAAAGTGGTGTGCAATCGGTTCGTGCGCGGGTTGACCAGACTGGGCAGCGGATCAAGGTACGTGCCGCGCAGTTTGTCCAGCTCGCGGTATTCCAGCAGCAGCGGGATCACCGCGTGTTCGTCGCGCAGCGGTTCCAGGGCGCTGACCGCCGTGCTGCGCTTGCCGGTCAATTTGGTCTTCTTGCCGCTGGCGAGGCCCAGCTCGTCGTACAGCACGGTTTCGAGCTGCTGCGGGCTGCGGATCGAGAACTCACGTCCCGCATGTTCAAAAATCTCGGCTTCCAGCGTTTGCAAGCGGGCGGCGGTGGAGGCGGCCAGTCCGCGCAGGTACTCGGAATCCAGGCGCACGCCGCGCACTTCCATGCGGGTCAGGACGGCGGCCAGGGGCTTTTCCATCTCCTCGTACAGTTTGGTGCGGGCCTCGTCCAGCTGCGGGGGCAAGTCGGTCAGCAACCGCGCCGTGATGGCCGCGCGTCCGGGGGCGTCGTCCGGCCACGCCATGTTCAGGTAACGCTTGGTCACCAGCGCCATGTTCATGTTCGCCGGATCGAGCAGGTAGGCCATCAGCAGCGGATCTTCGCCCGGCTCCACCACGGTGCCACGCACGCTCAGGTGGGCGGCCAGCGCCTTGGCTCCCGCCGCGTTCACCTGCCGCTGGCCGATGAATTCGGCGTCGTCCACCGTGGCGGGGAACTGCTGATGCAGCTTGGCGAGGGCTTTCTCGGCGTCCTTCTGCGCTTTCTCGGCGGCCTTCTGCTCTTTTTTGGACAGCGGCTGATCGGTGTCGAACAGGTTGGGGGGCGGCGCGGCGGCCTCGGCGGCCTTCTTCCACTGCTCCGGCTCGTGGGTGGGGGCCTCGCGGGTGATGCCGGCCCCGTCCTTCGTCGGCTCGAAGGTGGCGGCCCCGGTCAGCGCCGCCGTCAGGTCATCCTCGCGCGACAGGACGTAGCCCCAGATCGCGCCCGCTTTCGGGGTGCGCCAGGCCTCGACTCGGAGCGGCTCGGGGGCGGCGACAGGCTCGGCGTCTCTGTCGTCTCCCTCGGCGTCGGGAACCTGCTCCTCCTTGCCGTCCAGACCCGCGATGTCGCGCCCGATGGCGTGCAGTTCGAGTTCCTCGATCAATTCGGCCAGCCGTGCGGGATTGCCCGGCAGGCGGCCGGTGCCGAATTCCACCTCCAGAGGCAGATCGGTGACCATGCACGACATCTGGTGACTGAACTGCACGTCACGCTCGGAGGTCAGCAGCTTCTCGCGCGTGCCCTTCGGCTCCAGCGTGCCGGCGTGGGCCGCCTCGTAGATCTTTTCCAGCGTGCCGTACTCCTGCAACAGCTTGGCGGCGGTCTTGGGGCCGATGCCCTTGGCGCCGGGAATGTTGTCGCTGGCGTCGCCGGTCATGGCGCGGTAGTCCACCCACTGGCGCACGGTGACGCCGTACTTTTCCAGCACCTCGGCGGGGCCGATTAAACGGAAATCGTTGGTGATGACGCGCACATGGTCATCGAGCAGCTGGTAGGCGTCGCGGTCACTGGTGACGATCCGCACCTGCATGCCGTTGCCCTCGGCCTTGCGGGTCAGGGAGGCGATCACGTCGTCGGCCTCGTAGCCGGGTTCTTCCAGGCGCGGAAAGCCGATGGCGTCCACCAGTTCGCGGATGCGGTTGATCTGCGCGGGCAGGTCGCTGGGCATCTCGGCGCGGCCCGACTTGTAGCCGTCGAACTGCTCGTGGCGGAAGGTCTTCACGGGCGGATCGAACAGCACGATGATCTGATTTGAACGCTGGCGGGCCAGGCGCAACGTCAGGCGCAGAAAGCCGACGATGGCGTTGGTGGCCTCGCCCCGGCTGTTGCTCAGCGGCGGCAGCGCGAAGTACGAGCGGAACGCCAGCGCGTGGCCGTCGATCAGCACCAGCGTGTCTGGTGTGGGCCGGTCGGGGGCCGATGGGTCGGTGGCGGGAGAGGTCATGGGGGCAATTCTACTCTGGACGTAATGGACAGGTCAGCGGCGCAGGGACTTCTTGCCCAGCCAGACCTGAATCTGCCGTCCCATCGCGTCCAGTACCGGGCGGCTTTTCAGGCACGCGACGAGGGCGCGGGTGGCGTGGTGTTCGTCGCCAAGCACGCCGTCTTGCAGGTGACCGCGCACCACCGGATTCAGGACGCCGCGCACGAACAGCAGGTCGCGCAGCAGGTCATCGACGGGAAGAACGGCCTTCAATTCTCCGTCCGCCGTGACCGTCTGCACCACCGCCCGCCCGCGTTCGTCCAGATCGAGAACCGCGTGCAGCGGCGCCCCGGCCCGCCCGGACACGTGTTCCACGGTGGGCAGGAAGGCGCGCACCAGATTCAGCGCCAGACTGCGGCCCAGGAAAATCAGGCGCGGCTGATCGTGCAGCGTCGCGTCCAGCGTCTGCGCCAGATGGCGGGCCAGGCGGTCTCCCTCGTCCATCAGGGCCTGCGTTTCGGGGTCCAGGGGGTCCAGCTCCGCGTTCGTGACCGTCACACCCACAGGGTAGCGCCGCCGCCGCACACCGCACCGGGAACCCCCTGGCCGGGAGCGCGGGCGTGGCCGAGTGGCCGACTCCCTGCCCGCCCGCGCCCTGCCCCAGCGCCTCGCCCGGCCCGTTCCCCGGCGGCGGCACAGGCAGCCCGCCCCGGCACCGGCACCCTGGAGGAACGACGCCCAGGACCGGACTTCTGTCTGGACAACCGCTCTTTTCAGCGTCCACAGCGCGGTCCCCAGACGGGCCTGTGGGGTAAGCTCTGGGCCATATGAACGTCATTGGCAAAGTCACGGTGCTGCCCCAGCTGCCGCCGTCCATCGCGCGGCTCTCGGAGCTGGCCTACAACCTCTACTGGTCCTGGACCCCGCACGCGCAGGCGCTGTACAGCGAACTCGACCCACAGGTCTGGGAGAACTTCGGACAGAACCCGGTGCGGACCCTGCTGGAAGTCCCGCAGGCCCGGCTGGACACGGTGGCCACCGACAAGGACTATCTGGCCCGGTACAAGTCGGTGATGGCCGATTTCGACGCCTACATGAACCTGAAAAAGACCTGGGCCAGCCAGAACGCGCCGGAGATGCAGCCGGTGGCCTATTTCAGCATGGAGTACGGCTTTCACGAGTCGCTGCCCATCTACAGCGGCGGCCTGGGCGTGCTGGCCGGGGACCACTGCAAGAGCGCCTCGGACCTGGGGTTGCCGTTTACCGCCGTGGGCATGCTGTTCCACCAGGGCTACTTCCGGCAGCTGTTCGACAAGGACGGCTGGCAGAACGAGGCCTACGACGAGCTGGACCTGACCACCCTGCCGATCACCCCGGCCCGCACCCCGGACGGCCAGGAGGCGCGGGTGTCGGTGCGCATCGGCCACCGCGAGATTGCGGTGCGGGTGTGGAACCTGACGGTCGGGCGCATCCGGGTGCTGCTGCTGGACACCAACGTGCCGGAGAACAGCGAGGAGGACCGCAAGCTGACGGCCCGGCTGTACGGCGGCAACCAGGAACTGCGCGTGCAGCAGTACGTGCTGCTGGGCGTGGCGGGCATCCGCGCGCTGCGGGCGCTGGACGTGCCGGCCAGCGTGTACCACATGAATGAGGGCCACGCCGCCCTGCTGGGCCTGGAGCGCATCCGCGAGTGCGTGGACGCCGGGCTGGACTTCCGCACCGCGCTGGAAAGCGTGGCCAGTTCTACCCTGTTCACCACACATACCCCGGTGGCCGCCGGCAACGACGCCTTTACCTACGAGCTGATGGACCGCTATCTGGAGCAGTGGCCGGAGTTGCTGTCGGTGTCCCGCCACGAACTGTACGAACTGGCCCGCCACGATCAGAACTGGGACGGCCAGACCGTGCCGGCCTTCTCCATGACCGTCTTCGCCCTGCGGATGAGCCGCGCGGCCAACGGCGTGTCGGAACTGCACGGCGAGGTCAGCCGCGACATGTGGAAGTTCCTGTACCCCGGCGCGGAGGCCGAGGAGGTGCCGATCGGACACGTCACCAACGGCGCGCACAACCTGACCTTTACCAGCCAGGCCATGCGGGACCTGCTGTCCACCGTGCTGCCCAAGGACTGGACCGAGCGCCTGGAGGACGAGGAGATGTGGAAGGCGGTCGACGGCCTGAGCGACGCGCAGCTGAGCAACGTGCAGCTGGAGACCAAGCGCGAGATGATCGCCTTTATCCGCGCCCGCATGCGCGAGCAGATGCTGCGCAACGGGGCCAGCGCCGCCGACGTGGCCGCCACCGACACCCTGATGGATGCCAACACCCTGACCATCGGTTTTGCGCGGCGGTTCGCCACCTACAAGCGCGCCACGCTGCTGTTCCGGGACCGCGAGCGGCTGGCCCGCATCGTCAACCATCCGGACCGTCCGGTGCAGTTCGTCTTCGCGGGCAAGGCCCACCCCGCCGACAACCCCGGCAAGGCCTTTATCCAGGAAATCTACCGGATGTCGCAGGAGCCCGAGTTCCGGGGCAAGATCGTGATTCTGGAGAACTACGACATGAACGTGGCCCGCCATCTGGTGCAGGGCGTGGACATCTGGCTGAACAACCCGCGCCGCCCGCTGGAGGCGTCCGGGACCAGCGGCATGAAGGCCAGCTTTAACGGCAGCCCCAATTTCAGCGTGCTGGACGGCTGGTGGCGCGAGGGCTACGACGGCACCAACGGCTGGCCGATTGGCGAGGAGCGCGAGTACGCGGACCTGAACGTGCAGGACGACGCCGACGCCTTCAGCCTGTACCAGACGCTGGAAGACGAGATCGTGCCGCGCTACTACGGCGGGGCCACGGGCGAGGACTCGTGGGCCTACTCGGTGCGCCGCTCCATTGAAACCGTCAGCCCGCGCTTTTCCATGCAGCGGCAGGTGATCGACTACGTGCAGCGGTACTACCTGCCGCTGGGCAAGCGCGGTCAAGCGGTGGCGGCCAACCACAACGCCGAGGCCCGCACCATTGCCGGGTGGAAAACCTGGGTGCGCCAGCAGTGGCCCTACGTCAGCATCAGCGCCCACGCCGAATTGCCGGCCACCTGCCACCCCGGCCAGACCGCGCCGATCAGCGCCCAGGTCAACCCGGCGGGCATCTCGCTCGAAGAGCTGCGGGTGGAGGCCGTGCTGAACCGCGCCGGGCACCTGACGCGCTTCCCCCTGGCAAGCCGGGGCGACGGCACCTTCAGCGCCGAGGTGCCGCTGGAGGAAAGCGGGCTGTACTCGGTGGGCGTGCGCATGATTCCCGAGATCGACGGCCTGAGCAACGAGCTGGAAACCGGACTGATCAAGTGGGCCACGGCGCGCTGAACCGGGGCTGAATCCTTCGCGGCGGGCCCTGGGGGAGTGTGGCCCGCCTCTTTCGTGGGGCTGGCGATTGCCCTGATCCCAATCTGCGACAATTGCCCGTATGGAACAGTTCGCGCAGTTTTCGGTAGACGGGCAGCGGCTCTACGGGATGCTCCACACCCCGGATGCCGAGGCCCCCGCTCAGGGCTGGCCGTCGGTGGTGATGGTCCACGGCTTTACCGGCAACCGCACCGATCACCACCGCCTGCTGACCCTGCTGTCGCGGGCGCTGGCCGCGCGGGGCATCGCCAGCCTGCGCTTCGATTGCCGGGGCAGCGGCGACTCGCAGGGCGACTTCAGCGAGATGACCGTCTCGCGTGAGGTCGAGGACGTACAGGCCGCCGCCAGTTACATTCGCCAGCAGCCCCAGATCGATCCCGAGCGGGTCATGCTGCTGGGGTACAGCATGGGCGGCATGGTGGCCACGCTCGCGGCGGCGGGGGTCCGTGCCCACCGGCTGCTGCTGTGGGCGCCTGCCCTGCCCGAATTGTGGCTGCCCCTGCTGAGCGGCGGCGTGCTGCCCACTGGCGTCATCGACCGGGACGGCTGGCCGCTGGGCCGCGCCTTTCTGCAGGAGTTGCCCCGCCTGCGCCCGCTGCAGGCCGCCGCCGCCTGGAGCGGGGTGGCGCACGTGATCCACGGCGACGCCGACACCACCTGCCCGCCGGAATGGGGCGTGCGTTACGCCCAGGCGCTGGGCTGCGACGCGGCGGCCATTCCCGGCGGCACCCACAACTTCACCAGCCTGGAAACGACCGAGATGCTCTACGCGGAATCGCTGCGGTTCCTGGGCGGAGGCTGAGGCGGCACCGAGCTGGACTACACCGCAGGTAAAGCCAGGTAAAGCCACTTTGTGCGAATCTGCATCCACCCCGGTCAGGGCTGATCTAGGGTGAATGGCATGAACCCCGACGATAAGGCCAAACCCGATCAGCGCGGCGAGATCGTGCAGAGCACCGTGCCGGAGGCGCACCCCGAGGTGATCGACGTGCCGGAGAACGATCCTCACAACGAGACGCCCACCGACGAGTCCGCGAAGTTGCAGCAGGAGATGACGGGCGGCATCATTCCCGACAACGAGGACGGTTAGCCCCAGCGCCGCACCCTACCGAACACACAAAAAGGGCCGTCAGGGAATGACTCCTGACGGCCCTGCTGTCACAGACCAGCACTCGGCCTTGGCCTACTTCAGCGCCTTGATCACGGCGGCGGTCAGGTCAGTGGCGCTGGCGTTGGCGTAGATGACCAGCCGGTTCTGGGCGGCCACGCGCTGGTCCATAACCACGCTGTAGCCGTTGGCTTTGGCCACTTTAGCCACCGCCGCGTTCAGCTTGGCGGCCACAGGTTCAAAGGCCGTCGCAATCCGGCCCCGGTACGCGGTCTGGGTGCTGTTGTAGGCCTGCTGGGCGTCCAGCAGCGCCTTGCGGTCGGCGGCGCTGCCCGAGGACGCCGCCTTGCCCGCCAGTTCGTCGATCTTGCCTCGCCGGGCTTTCAGGTCTGCGTCCACGCGGGCGGAGAGGTCCAGGTAAGCCTTGCTGGCCGGCAGGGCCTTGACGGCGGCCTGCACGTCCACCAGCCCCAGCCGGTTCTTGGCGCCCTGCGCGTGCGGCACCGTGGCCAGCAGCGCCAGCGGCAGCAGTATCAGAAATTTATTCAAGGGAAAACCCTCCAGTGTGGGGTGCCGCCTCGGCGGGCATCAACCCGGCGGACCTTAAAATGCCCCGCCGTCAGAACATGCGGGGCAGGTCTTCGGCCGGGCGGCGAGGCTCAGGGCTTGACGGCCTTGAGAGCGGCGTCGGTCAGTTCGGTGCTGGGATCGGCGTAGATCACCAGGCCGTTGGCGGCCACCGACTTGTCCATGACCACGCTGTAGCCGTTGGCCTTGGCGACCGAGCTGACGGCAGCGTCCACCGACTTCTCGACCGCCGTGATCTTGGGATCGATCTGCTTGTCGTAGTCGGCCGCCTTGCTCTGGATGGTCTTGACCAGCGTCTCGCGCTGCTGCTTCTCGGCGGCCGTGGCGCTGGCGCCCTTGGCGTCGATGGCCTTGACCTGCTTGTCCAGCGCGCCGAGTTCAGCGTCGGCCTTGGTCTGGATGGCCTTGATGTCCTTGTCGTTGGGGTGGGCGGCCAGCAGCTTGGACACGTCGACGAAGCCGATCTTCTGGGGAGTGGTCTGGGCGTGCGGGGCGAGGGTCCCCAGGCCGAAGGCGGCGACGACGGCAAAGGGAGCCAGGGTTTTGGCGGTGATCTTCATGAAACGAAAACTAGCACGGTGTTTCCTGAGCGGAATGAACCCCTTCACAGCGGCTTCACATGCGCCGTCAGCCCCCCATCAGGCTGGGGCGCTGGGGTGGCGACAGGCCATCCCGGTAAGCGTAATCCAGTAGACTTTTAGCATGCTTGTACGCGACTGGATGACCCGTGACCCCGTGACCGTCACCCCCGACACCCCCGTGATGGACGCGCTGAAGACCCTCAAGGAGGGTAACTTCCGCCGCCTGCCGGTGATGGACAAGGGCAAACTGATCGGGATTACCACCCGCAAGGACCTCAAGGACGCCATGCCCAGCAAGGCCACCACCCTGAGCGTGTGGGAGCTGAACTACCTGCTGAGCAAGCTGACAGTGGCCGAGATGATGGCCCGCCCGGTGATCACCGCCGCTGAGGGCGAGTACATGGAAGACGCCGCGCTGCGGATGCAGGAACACCATGTGGGCGGCCTGCCGGTGCTGGACGACAGCGGCAAGCTGACCGGCATCATCACCACGATGGACGTGCTGCGCGCCTTTACCGAGATTCTGGGCATGCGCGAGGGCGGCCCCCGCATCACGCTGGAAATGCCCGATACCCCCGGCAGCCTGGAACGGGCCACGCAGGCGATCATGCCCAGCAACATCATCAGCGTCGCCACCTACGACGGCCGGGGTGACCGCCGCCGCTTCGTGATGCGCGTCAGCGGCGAGGGCATGGAGAACGTCAAGCAGCGCGTGCGTGATTCTGGAATTACCGTTCTGGACTGAGCAAATTCCGTGTGCAACCAAGCCGCCAGCCGCGAGTTTCGTCGCTCTGGCGGTTTGCCGTTTCCCCTCGCCCCTACTTTAGCGCCGCCCACGCCGCCGACACGGCCGCGCCACGCTCGAACGTGTGGCTCAGAGACGCGAAGGCATCTTCCAGCATTCCGGCCACGCCCAGAGCGTCGTACCGGTCTGCGTACCCCATCGTGCTGACGCGGAACACGGTGTCCTCGTGGGGCGCCTGTCCAGCCAGGGCACGCTGGCCCAGGCCAGTCAGGGCGGCGGCAATCTGGCGGCCCGTCAACCCTTCAGGGGCTTTCAGGACGGCGACGGCGGGACTGGGGCGGGCGGTCCATGATGGGCAGCCCAGTGCGGTGCCGGCGGCGATCAGGGCATCGGTCTTGCGCTTTTGCTCGGCCCACAGCACGTCCAGCGGCACGCTCAGCGGGCGGTCCAGCGCGGCGGACAGGGCGTAGATCAGGTTGATGGCGGGCGTTTGCGGAGTGTTGCCTGCCTTCTGGCCCCTGAGTTCGCGGGTCAGGTCCAGGTAGTAGCCGTGGCCCGTGTTCTGGATCATGCGGGCCTGAACTTCGGGGCCGAACAGCACGAAGCCCAGCCCCGGTGGGGTGGCCGTGCCCTTCTGGCTGCCAGAGACGATCACGTCCACGCCCCAGGCGGCGGGCCGCAGCTCCGCCACCCCGTAGGAGGTCACGCAGTCGGCAATGACGATCAGATCAGGATTCTGGGTTTTGGCCGCCCGCGCAATCGCCTCCAGATCGTGCAACGCCCCGGTGCTGGTCTCGCTGTGGGTGATCAGTAGAGTGTGGGCGTCGCGGCTGGCCTCGGCGATTTCGTCGGCGTCCAGCAGTTCGCCCCAGGGCTGGGCGACGATCCCCACGTCGTAGCCGAATCTCCGCGCCATGTCGCCCCAGCGCTCGCTGAATTTGCCGGCCTGCGCGTTGACCACCCGCGCCCCGGCGGGCGTGGTGCTGACCAGGGCGCCCTCGAAGGCCCCGGTGCCGCTGCTGGTGGTGATCACGGCCTCGTAGGGGTCGCCCAGCAGACGGCTGAGTTTCTCCCGCGCCTCCATCAATTTGTCGACGGCGTCGCGGCTGCGGTGGTGCATCTGCGGCTGGGCCAGTTCCAGCAGCACGCGCGGGTCCACCTCCACCGGGCCGGGGGCGATCAGGCGCGGGCGGTTCAGCGGAACGTGGGCGGCGGGCTGGGCCGTGGTCTGGGGCGAGGGGGCCGGCTGGGTCATGGGGTTCAGAGTAGACCCGGCGCGGTGCGGCGCGGCGCAGAGGTCTGAACCGCCCGCCGCCGCACCCGCCAACCGTAGCCGCTGGCACGCCTTCAGAGGACGAAGTGCGGCAAGATCGCGTATGCCCTTTCCCACCCCGGCCCACTGGCGCGGCCTGCCGACAAGATGGGCCGTTGTTGCCCTGTGTGGGCTGCTGCTGATCCCCCTGGCCGCCGCACACTACGCCCCGGCCCTGCCGCTGAGTGCCATCGCCCAGCCGTCCCGGCAGTTCAGCCTGCCGTTTGCGGGGGCGCCTGGCCCTGATTCCTGGCTGCTGGGGCAGGGCTACGGCAACACCACCGGGGCGTACCGGCAGCGGCGCAGCACCTACGGCAACCTGCAGGGCATCCACGCCGGGCTGGATTTCAGCGCGCCGTGCGGCACCCCGGTGCGCGCCATCGGTGACGGCACGGTGGCCGAGGTGGACGGCCCGCACGGCAGCCCACCGCACAACGTGGTGATTGACCACGCGGGCAACCTGAGCAGCCTGTACGGCCACCTGCTGGGGCGCTCGACGCTGCGGCCCGGCCAGAAGGTCACGCGCGGACAGGTCATCGGGCAGAGCGGCGACTCGCAGGGAACGTGCATCAGCGCGCCGCACCTGCATCTGGAGCTGCGGGACCGGTCTCATCAGCGGTTCTTCAACCCGCTGCCGTACCTGGAGGCCGACTGGGACACGCTGGCGCTCTCAGGCAGCTTCGGACGCGGTTACGAATATGACCTGGACGCCCCGCGCCGGTGGCAGTCGCCGGACTCGCAGCCCGCCGCCCTGCGCGGGGGCCGGTTGCTCAACGAGTTTGCCAGACCGTGGCCGATTGCTCCGGGAGGCGCGCGGTGAAGGGGTCAGTCTTTATCGCTTTGTTGCTGGGCACGTCTGCCGTGGCCGCCACCCTGCCCTCGCGCGCGGTGCTGAGCGGCGGGTGCTGTCCCGGCACGGTCTGGACGCCGGATTCAAAAGCACTGCTGTTTCTGGACGGGCCGCCCGCACGCCCCAGCACCGGCATTTACGAGGTGGCGGCCACGGGCGGCGAGGTCACGCGCCGGTTCTCCAGCGTTGCGTATTTCTCGCCGAAACTGCGCTGGGCGGTGCGGCCCGGCACCGGAGAGACAACGGTGCTGGAACGGCTGGCCGACGGCAAACGCTTCACGCTGCCCACCTACGGCGCGGACGTCACCTGGAACGACGCCGAGACCGGGCTGGCCTACACCCGCAGCGACACCAGCGGCAACTATGACCGCCGCGCCACGCGGGTCTATGTGGCCGACGCCTTCGGTTCCCCGCGCAACGTCGCCACCCTGTACGGCGGCGGGGTCAGCGGCTGGGTGGACGACAACACGCTGCTGCTGTCGGGCAAGAGCGCGCCGGGCAACCGAGACCGGGAGCTGTTCACGCTGAACATCCGCAGCGGTGCGAAGAAGACCTTAAGGACGGCGCTGGGCTTCCGGGGCATCAGCCTCAGCCCGGATGGGGCGCGGGTGCTGTACATGGTTTCCTTCGACAGCGCCGCGAGAAACGGCCTGTGGCTGCAAAGCACGGCCGGCGGACCACCCACCGAGATCAATGATTTCGGGGCGTACCGCTGGCGCGACGCGGGCCGCTTCGTGCTGATTCCCCTCAAGCTGGACGGCGGTGCCCATGTCCTGCGGCAGTACACGGTCAGCCTGAACGGCTGGAACACGCTGGGTGATCTGGGCGGCCGGGTGCGGCAGGGGGACTGGAACATCAGTCCGGACGGCAGGCGGCTGAGCTACCTGAGTGCCGAGAGCGGCAACGTGCGGGTGCTGACCCTGCCGTAGATGAAAAACGGCGCGGCGGCCCACACGGCAGGGGGCCGCCTCCGGGATCCCTTTCCAGGCCCGGAAATCGCTCAGGACCGGCCCTCATGTCGGGGAACAGCGTCATGCTTCTGTGACAGCAGGCGGATTAAAGTGCCGTCAACAGCAGGACCTGCCCGAGTGAAGGCAGGAAGACCGCCCCACCGGACGTGGGGCTTTTTCGTTGGCCGGGCGCGTCTGGCCTGCGGCTGTCCTCGTACCGACTCCGATTGAAAGGTGTTGAAAACACCTGGCAATCCGAGCGAGACTCGCAGAGCTGCGCTAGCAGAGGAAGAGCGTCCTCATAGGCGTCTGTCCATGACGACAGCGAGAATGAGGAAAATATCCCTCCGTACGTGGAGTGGAGAGATCGGAGCTGTCCCGATGTCTGTCGCGTTACAAACGGAATCCTTATCAGGCGCCGCATTCCGGCCTGTCCCAGAGCGGGTCATTCACGCCGCGGGCGAGACAACGACAGTCGCCTCCTTCTTCCGCAGCTCCCGCGCCCGCCGCAGCCCCAGCTCCGCCAGGGTATTGGCCGACGGCTCGTCATCCGTCGCCTCGACAAAGTCACTCCAGTCCGTGAGCTGACCGTCGAATTTCAGGCCGTAACGCACCTGGATGCCCAGGCGTGGCTCGAACGGCGAAACGTCCGGCAGATTGCAGCGCTCCCGGATGATCTCTATGTCGTGGTCCAGATACGAGAACTTGCGGATCGAGGTTTTTCCCATCCATGCAGGCTATTCACGCCGGAATTGCAGCCACGTCACAACGGCCTCCTCTGATCGACCGCTCAAGCTCCGCTCAAGGAATGCTGAAGGCGGCCTACAACAGGCGGCCCATCCGCTGCGCTATGGGTCTGCCTCGCAGAACACCTTCCAGAGACAGCAGGAAGACCGGCAACATCACAGCAGTGGATGCGACTCCGCCCTGAGGTAGCGCCACAGCAGCGCTTCCAGACTGGCCTGCGTGTGGTCATCCTCTGCCCTGAGCCGCAGCAGCAGCAGGCCGGCGCTGTGAAAAGCCAGCTCCTTGGCCTGATCGCTGCGGCTCTGTTCGGCATGGTCAGCGCTCTTGCCACTCAGCTCGATGCCCGCCACCGGCTGATGCCCGTCCAGGCTGACGATCAGGAAATCGATGTGCTCGTCGCGCAAACGCGCAAGCGCAGCCTGTTGCGGGGGCAGGGCCGCGACGATCTGGAACACGTCGTACAGCCGCACGTTGGGAAACGCCCGGTAGCCGGGCGGCAGGGCCTGCTCCAGGGTCCGGAAGAACGCGCCCTCAGCGAGGCTGAAGAACGGGGTGTGCAGGCGGACGGCCAGATGCTCCGGCAACTCCTCCGGCGGTGGGTCAGGCACGCCGACGGGCGACTGGGGGGCGCGGCGCGGCGCGGTTCGCCGGCCCAGAAGAAATGCGGCCCCCGCCAGCACGGCCGCGACGACGATCAGCAGGCCGGGCACAAGGGAATCCATGCCTGCAGCATAAACGGCTGGGATGACAGAGATATGGCTGGTGGGACCTGTAAGACTGACAAGAACGAAAAAAGCGGCCCGGAGGCCGCCTTGATTTCTTCAATCTACTCTGGTATGCAGCCCCTGTCAAACCATGCATCCGGGTCTCTAATTGCCGGAACGGGTGGCGATGGAATGAGGTTCACAGGGGCAGAGACAGCGACCCTAGCGGACAACGATGTTGATGATCCGCCCCGGCACGTAGATCTCCTTGACCACCGCCTTGCCCTCCAGGAAGCGGGCCACGTCCGGCTGGGCACGGGCGGCGGCCAGCGCCTCGTCCTGGGTGGCGGTCTTGGAAATGCTGACCTGACCGCGCACCTTGCCGCCCACCTGCACGCCGATGGTTACGGTGTCGCGCACGGCAGCCGCCTCGTCAGTGGCGGGCCAGGCCTGCACATGCACGCTGCCTTCCATGCCGCGCTCGTGCCAGATCTCCTCGGCGATGTGCGGGACCACCGGGGCCAGCATGCGGTTGAAGATGTCCAGCGCCTCGTCCCACTCGGGCGTGCCGTAGACGGGCGCGCGGCGGGCACGCACCAGCGTGTTGGTCAGCTCCATCAGCGCGGCGACGATGGTGTTGAAGCTCAGGCGCTCGAAGTCGCCGGTCACTTTTTTCAGCGTGCTGTGCACCGCGTAACGCAGGTCGGCGGGCGTCACGGCCTCGTCGGGGCCAGCGGTTCGGTCTCCGAAGAACAGCGTCCACACCCGGCCCAGCCACTTCGACGGGCCGTTGATGCCCTGCGGATCCCAGGGGCCGCCCACCTCCCACGGCGCGATGAACATCAGGTACGTCCGCACCGTGTCCACGCCGTACTCGCGCACCAGATCGTCGGGGTCGACGACGTTGCCGCGCGACTTGCTCATCTTCTCGCCGTCCTCGCCCAGGATGATGCCCTGGTTGCGCAGCCACGCGAACGGCTCGTTCTGGGTGGTCAGGCCCATGTCGCGCATCACCTTTGTCCAGAAGCGGCTGTACAGCAGGTGCAGGATGGCGTGTTCAATGCCCCCGGTGTACAGGTCGACGGGCAGCAGGTTCGCCTTCTCTGGATCAAAGGGATGTTGGTCATCGTGCGGCGACAGGAAGCGGTACATGTACCAGCTGCTGTCCACGAAGGTGTCCATCGTGTCGGTGTCACGCTCGGCGGGGCCGCCGCAGACCGGGCAGGTGGTCTGCACCCATTCGGTGTCCAGCTTCAGGGGACTCTGGCCGGACGCCGTGAAGCCCTTGAACTCGGGCAGGGTCACGGGCAACTGATCTTCAGGCACCGGCTGCGCGCCGTGTTCGGGGCAGTAGACGATGGGCACGGGGGTGCCCCAGTAGCGCTGCCGGGCCAGCAGCCAGTCGCGCAGGCGGTAGGTGGTCTTGGCCCGCGCCACACCCGCCGCCTCCAGCCGCTCGATCACGGTGTCGATGCTGGCCTTGCCGCCGGGCAGACCGTCAAATTCGCCGCTGTTGACGATCATGCCGGGGCCGCTGTAGGCCCCTTCAGCGTCCGCGCCCATCGGCTCGGCCCCCTCGGCGCGGATGACCTCGGTGATGTCCAGCCCGAACTTGCGGGCAAAGGCGAAGTCGCGCTCGTCGTGGGCGGGAACGGCCATGATCGAACCCGTGCCGTAGGTGACCAGCACGTAGTCCGCCACCCAGATCGGCACCTGATGCCCGCCGATGGGATGGGTGGCAAAAGAACCGGTGAACACGCCGGTTTTCTCGCCCACATCCTGCTGGCGCTCCACATCGGTCTTGCGGCCCGCCGCCGCAATGTACGCCTCCACCTCGGCGCGCTGTTCGTCGGTGGTCAGTTCGGCCACCTTGGCGTGTTCGGGGGCCAGCACCAGAAAGGTGGCCCCCATGATGGTGTCGGGGCGCGTGGTGAACACGGTTTCCGGCCCGGCGGGGGTGTCGAAGACGATCTCCGCGCCCACCGATTTGCCGATCCAGTTGGTCTGCATGGCCCGCACGCGCTCGGGCATGTCGGTGTCGGAGAAATCCAGCAGTTCGTCGGCGTAGTCGGTAATTCTCAGATACCACTGGTTCAGGTTGCGGCGCTCGACGGGGGTGCCGCAGCGCTCGCACGCGCCGTTCACCACCTGCTCGTTCGCCAGCACGGTCTGGTCTTTGGGGCACCAGTTGACCAGCCCGCCCTTCTTGTAGGCCAGGCCGCGCTTGAAAAACTCGGTGAAGAACCACTGGTTCCAGCGGTAGTACTCGGGGTCAGAGGTGGCGAACTGGCGGCTCCAGTCGATCATGGTGCCCATGCGCTGAAACTGCGCCGTCATGGTCTCGATGTTGCTGTACGTCCATTTTGCCGGATCAACGTTGTTCTTGATGGCCGCGTTCTCGGCGGGCAGGCCGAAGGCGTCGAAGCCCATCGGGAACAGCACGTTGTAGCCGCGCATCCGCATCCAGCGGGCGCGGGCGTCTGGGGCGACGTTGGCGTACCAGTGACCGATGTGCAGGTTGCCGCTGGGGTAGGGGAACATGGTCAGCGCGTAGAACTTCTCGCCATCGGCCTTCTCATCGAAGCGGTACAGGCCGGTTTCGGCCCAGCGATCCTGCCACTTCTGCTCAATGGCGTGCGGGTTGTAACGTTCGGCCCTGGGTTCTTGGATGGATGTGAATTGCTCTTCGGTCTGGGTCATGGCGGCTCCTGCGGGGGTCTAAGGGTCTAAAAGTCTTAGGGTCTAAGGAAAGGCGGGGACCAAAAAAAGCCCCGGCGCAACACAGCCGGGGACGCGCGCACAAGCTGGAAGCTAGTCGCGGGGTCCCCTGAGAGTAAGCGCAGAGCGGATCATGCGTTCATTCTAGGGCATCGACGGTTCGGAAGAAAGGCGGGGCGTGAAGACCGCGTGAAGTGTGGGCGCGGCAACCTTTCTGGAGTTCATCCCATATTCGGTGGCATGAACAGACCGTTCCTGACCCTGACCAGCATCGCCCTAGTTGCTTCTGCCTCGGCACAGGCGCAGACCGTTACGCAGGCGGAGGCGTTGACGCGGCTGCTGTCGGCCCCGGAGATCAAGGCGGAGTGGTTCTCGCCGGATTTCCTGGCGCAGGTGCCGTTCGAGACCATCGCGGCGCAGTTCAGGGGAATCACGGGGATGTACGGGAACTTTGTCCGGCTGGACACCTTGCAGGATCGCCCACTGGCGGTCTACGAGCGCGGCACACTGGTCATTACGGCGGCGGCACTGGACGATCAGGGGCGGCTGACCACGTTTGGCGCGGTGCCCGGCCCGGCCTCGGCGGCGGCAGACCAGGCGGCCACGCAGGCCGCACGGGCGCAGGCGACGGCGCTGGTCGAGAAGCTGTTCAGGTCTGACCCCATCGATACGGCGCTGTTCAGCCCGGAGTTTCTGGCCCAGGTCAGCGCCGAGAAACTGACCGAACAGTTCGCGGAAATTCGAGCCGAGAACGGTGCCTTCCAGAGCATTGAGGAGGCAGGCAACGGCTGGCGGCTGACCTTCGAGAAAGGCCAACTGAACGTTCAGGCCATCACCGTGGACGCCCAGGGCCTGATCACGGGCCTGCAACTGCAACCCGTCGTCACCTACGGGACGCTGGACGAGGCCCGCGCCGCCTTCGCCGCCCTGCCCGGACAGGTCAGCCTGCTGGTGCAGGAGGTGGGGCAGCCTCAGCCGCTGGCAGACCTGAACAGCCGCAAGTTGCTGGCCATCGGCTCGGCCTTCAAGCTGGCGATTCTGGGCGAATTGCAGGCGCAGGTCACGCGCGGCGAGAGAAAATGGACGGACGAGGTCACGCTGACCGACGCCGATAAAAGTCTGCCCAGCGGCACCCTGCAAGACGCGCCCGCCGGAAGCAGGTACACCCTGCGCGATCTGGCCGCCCGCATGATTTCCCAGAGCGACAACACCGCCACGGATCTGCTGTTGAAAACCGTGGGCCGCGCGGGGGTGGAGGCCCGGCTGGGCCAGACCGCCATGCCCGACACCCGCGAGTTCTTCGCCCTCAAGAATCCGGCCAACATCGAGCTGTTGCGGGCCTACCGCGACGCGGGGCTAGACCGGGACGCGCGGCGCGAGGTTCTGGAGCAGGCCGCCACCGCGCCGCTGCCCAATGTCGGCGTATTCACCCAGGGCAAAACAACCGCGCAGGACGTGGAGTGGTTCGTCAGTGCCCAGCGCCTGTGCCGCCTGATGGCCGACGTGGCGGCGCTGCCCGAAACGCAGCTCAATCCCGGCGCGGCTGATCCCAGCGATTTCAAGAACGTGAGCTTCAAGGGCGGCTCCGAGATCGGCGTGATCAACCTGACCACCCAGGTCACCACCAAAGCAGGCAAAACGCTGTGCGTCAGCGCCACCTGGAACCGGCCCGAACCGCTGAACGAGCAGCAGTTCGTCGCCATGTACGGGGGCGTGCTGAAGCTGCTGCGTTGAGGGAAAGCCCTCTGAAGATTGCCTGAGGATCGTCTCGCCCTTTCTTTACCTCCCCTCACCCAGGGTCAGGCGTGGGGCGTCAGGCTGAGGCCATGAGCAGAAATGCAGTTTTGACCCTGGCCCTGCTGGGCAGCCTCCTGATTCCGACGCAAACCTACGCGCAGGTGAGCGTCGCCGATATTCCCGCCCTGCCCCTGAGCGGCGCCACACAGCCCAACACACCCACCGCCCCCTCGCCCACCACCCCAGTGACCCCCCCGACTGTGACCACCCTCCCCGCCGTCAATCCACCCCTGGAGCAACCGCACACCGCCCGGCTGGAAGGCCCGCAGAGCGTGCAGGCGGGGCAGGCCAATATGTGGAATGTCCTGCTGACCAATACGGGTGACAAGGCCATTGACCTGCAGCACGGTGCGTGTGACGTACGCTTCGAGGTGGTCAACGCGGCGGGTCAGGTGGTCCGCACCACGCCGAAGGACGCCATCTGCACCCTGCAAATTGTGGGCACCAACGTGGCCCCTGGTCAGACGGGTGAGTTGCAGAAAATCCGTTGGGAAGGCAAGAACGATCAGAAACAGAACGTGCCCGCCGGCACCTACACCATCCGTTCGGTGTTCAACGGCGACGGCGTGCTGATCCGCCCGGCAGACTTCAGCGTGACCGTGCGCTGACCCAGGCTCGGGCAGGAAGCGGAGGCCACAGCAACGGGCCTCCGCTTCTCTTTGCCTTTGACCCCTTGCTACAGACCCGCACGCCTGAACGTGCTGTAGTGGGCGCAGCATGACTTCCCCTTCTCTGAATACCAGCAGGCGCAAGACCGCCCTCATCATCGGCTCGGGCATCGGCGGGCTGTCGCTGGGCATCCGGCTGCAAAGCCTGGGCTTCGACACCACCATCTTGGAACGCCTGGACGCGCCGGGGGGCCGCGCGTACCAGAAGCGCACCGAGGACGGCTACGTGTTCGACATGGGGCCGACGGTGATCACGGTGCCGCATTTTATCGAGGAACTGTTTGCGCTGGAACGCGACAAGGGCATGCTGGGCGAGCCGGACTACCCGCCCCACACGCTGACCGAGGACGCCCGCGTCAAGACTGGCGAGAGCGGCGGCCCGCGCACCCGCGAGTACGTGAAACTGGTGCCGATCCTGCCCTTTTACCGGATTTATTTCGACGACGGCTCCTTCTTCGACTACGACGGCGATCCCGAAAGCACCCGCCGTCAGATCGGCGAACTCGCGCCGGAAGACCTGACCGGGTACGAGCGCTTCCACGCCGACGCCCGCGCCATCTTCGAGCGCGGCTTTCTGGAACTGGGCTACACCCACTTTGGCGACATGACCAGCATGCTGCGCGTCGTGCCGGACCTGATGCGCCTGGACGCCGTTCGCACGCTGTTCTCGTTTACCAGCAAGTATTTCCAGAACCCCAAGATGCGGCAGGTCTTTTCCTTCGAGACGCTGCTGGTGGGCGGCAACCCGCTGAGCGTGCCGGCCATCTACGCCATGATCCACTTCGTCGAAAAAACCTGGGGCATCCACTACGCGATGGGGGGCACCGGGGCGCTGGTGCGCGCCTTCGTGCGGAAGTTCGAGGAACTGGGCGGCACGCTGCGCCTGAACGCGGGCGTGGACGAGATTCTGGTCACGGACGGGCGCGGCCAGCCGGTCAGGCATCCAGTCGGCAAGCGGACGGCGCGCGGGGTGCGGCTGGAGGGCGGCGAGGAACTGCACGCCGACATCGTGGTCAGCAACGGCGACTGGGCCAACACCAACCTGAGGCGCATTCCCGCCGCCGCCCGGCTGGTCAACAGCGACATGCGCGTGAAGGCCGCCCGCCAGAGCATGAGCCTGCTGGTGATCTACTTCGGCTTCCGCGATGATCCGGCCCGCCCGCTGGACCTGCGCCACCACAACATCATCCTGGGGCCGCGCTACGAGGAACTGCTCACCGAGATTTTCGGGCAGAAGGTGCTGGGCCAGGATTTCAGCCAGTACCTGCATGTGCCGACGCTGACCGATCCCAGCCTTGCCCCCGCCGGGCATCACGCCGCCTACACCCTGGTGCCGGTCCCGCACAACGCCAGCGGCCTGGACTGGGCGGTGGAGGGGCCGAAGCTGGTGGACCGCGTGTACAGCTTCCTGGAGGAACGCGGCTACATCCCGAACCTGCGCGAGCGCCTGACCCACAGCGAGTACATCACCCCCGATTACTTCGCCCAGACGCTGGACAGCTACCTGGGCAACGCCTTTGGCCCCGAACCCGTGCTGGTTCAGAGCGCGTACTTCCGCCCGCACAACCGCTCGGAGGACATCGGCAACCTGTACTTGGTGGGTGCGGGCGCGCAGCCCGGCGGTGGCACCCCCAGCGTGATGATGTCGGCCAAGATGACGGCCCGCCTGATCGCCGATGACTTTGGGATTCACCGGGCCGTGCGGGACGGCGTGCCCGCCGCCGCTGAAGCACTGGTGAGGGAAGTGGCGGGCGCAACCGACTGAGCCAAACCACAAAAAACGCCGCCGGGATTCAACCTCTCGGCGACGCTTTTTTCGTTACTTGGTTCAGGGCAGCGTGTTCCCCGCCGCCAGCAAGATCGCGTACCACTCCTCGCGGGTCAGGTGAACGTCCGCCGCCTTGAGGCAGTCGGCCAAGCGCTGCGGGTTGGTGGTCCCGGTGACCGGCTGCATCTTCGCCGGGTGGCGCAACAGCCACGCAATGGCAATGGTGGTGTTGCTCACGCCGTATCGGGCGGCGATCTCGTCAATCTTGGCGTTCAGCTCGGGGAATTTGAGGTTGTCCAGAAAGACGCCCTCGAAGAAGCCGAACTGAAACGGCGACCACGGCTGAATGGTGATGTCGTGCAGGCGGCAGTAGTCCAGAATGCCGCCGTCGCGGTTGACCGCCTCGTCGTTTTCCATGTTGACGTTGAAGCCCTGCGTGATCATGGTGGCGTTGGTGATGCTCAGCTGCAGCTGGTTGGCGATCAGCGGCTGCCTGACCGACTTCTTCAGTAGCTCGATCTGTCGCGGGTGCTGGTTGGACACCCCGAAGTGCCGCACCTTGCCGTCCCGCTCCAGTTGATCGAAGGCCGCGGCGACTTCCTCGGGCTCCACTAGAGCGTCGGGGCGATGCAGCAGCAGGATATCCAGATAGTCGGTCTTCAGGCGCTTCAGGATGCCGTCCACCGAAGCGAGGATGTGTTCCTTTGAGAAATCGAACATGCCCTCCCGGATGCCGCATTTGGATTGCAGGATCATCGTGTCGCGCACGCTGCTGCTCATGCCCACGGCGTCGGCAAAGATTTCCTCGCACGCGCCCTTGCCGTAGATGTCGGCGTGATCGAAGAAATTGGCGCCGTGGTCCATCGCCGTCCCGATCAGCGTCTGCACGTCTGCCTTGCTCATGGTGTTGATCCGCATCATGCCCACGGCGACGACAGGCACATCCAGATCGCTGGTTCCCAGTTTGATGGTTCGCATGGCCCGCATTGTGCGCCCAAATCGGCCCGCGTGGTCTCATCCTCAGTTCACCGTCGGCACCCACCACCAGCCGCCCACGTCATGCCGTCCGGCCCGCCGCGCCGCCGTCTGCGCGCCCCGGTTCTCGCCGTGGATGGTGCCGCTCAGCACCCGCCCATCGGCGGGAAGGTGGCGGGCCAGCAGGGTAGAGAGGGAGGCCCCGAACCCGTGCCCACGGGCGTGTGGGGCCAGCAGCAGTTCCTGAACAACCTGCACAGGTAAACCGAGCTGCGTTTCGGGCAGCGTGCCCGCATAGCCGCTCCACTTCCCCCGCCAGATCACGTCGAACATGGTTCCGGCCTCGATGGTGTCCTGCAAATCCTCCTCCGAGAGCAGGCCCGCCTGACCGATATGCTTCGGGTGGGCGGCGTCCACGGCGGCGTAGGCGGCCTGAGCATCGGCATAGTTTGAGTGGTCAGTCGTTGGCCTCAAACTCAATTCGGGCGCCACCTCTTCCCCGCGCAACTCGGCCAGTGACGCGGCCAGCACGCGCAGATCGGGCTTCAGGCCAGCGAACGTTTCGGCAGCGCTCCAGACACGGATTCGGGGCGGGTGGAAGTTGCCATAGTCGCGCAGGGCCGCCGCACTCAGCCGGGGGACATCCGCCGCCACCACCGGGCGCGAGGTCACGCTGACATCCACGAACGGCTTGCTCACGTCCAGCCCCTTGAAGCGGATGCTGAGCATGGCGTCCAGGTCAGGACGGACCGTGACCCAGCGGTTCAGGTACGCCTCTGGAGGCGGGCCGACGTTGATAAATTCAGCCCGCTTTCCTGCCAGGTCCAGATCGCTGGCGAGTTGAAGGTCAAAGGCATGTTCCTCCGCCAGATTCGCCAGCCGCTCCGGTGCAGGACACCAGTTCAGCGTCAGCGGATGCTGGGCGGTGAGGGAAAAGTGGGCCAGCTCGGCGGCCGTCGGCAAATTGTCGGAAATCACTGACTCCAGCGTAATTCACAAGCGACGCCGAAGGCATGGGCCGCATGGCTTACACGCGCTTCTGCTAGTCTGGGAGCCAACCTAACGAGCGTTAGTTTCCCGAGTTGAATCAACTTCCGGAGGACGATATGAAGACGAAAAACGAGTGGATGAGCAGCGTCTACGGACCGGCCACGCAGAAATTTCCCGAGCGCAAGTACAACTTCACCAACCTGTCCGACATGGACCCGGAGCCGATCTACACGGCAGACGACCTGAAAGACTGGGACGCCGAGCGCGACCTGGGCTACCCCGGCGAGTTTCCGTACACGCGCGGCGTGCAGCCCAGCGTGTACCGGGGCAAGCTGTGGACCATGCGGATGTTCGCGGGCTTCGGCAGCGCCGAGCAGACCAACGAGCGCTTCCACGCGCTGTTGAAAGCGGGCCAGACGGGGCTGTCCACCGCCTTTGACCTGCCCACGCTGATGGGCTACGACTCGGATCACCACTTTTCGCGCGGCGAGGTGGGCAAGTGCGGGGTGGCCGTGAGTTCGCTGGCCGACATGGAGATTCTGTTTCAGGGCATTGACCCGGAAACCGTCACCACGTCCATGACCATCAACAGCCCGGCCAACGCCATCTGGGCGATGTACATCGCCAACGCGCAGAAGCAGGGCAAGGACCTGAACCGGATCGGCGGGACCATCCAGAACGATATTCTGAAAGAGTTCATCGCGCAGAAAGAGTTCATCTACCCGCCCGCGCCCAGCGTGAAGCTGGTGATCGACACCTTCGAGTGGGGTCCGCGCATTGTGCCCAAGTGGAACTTCATCTCGGTCAGTGGCTACCACATCCGCGAGGCGGGGGCGACCGGCGTGCAGGAGCTGGCCTTCACCCTGGCCGACGGCTTCCATTACGTGGAAAAGGCGCTGGAGCGTGGGCTGGACATCGACGAGTTCGCGCCGCGCATCAGCTTTTTCTGGGATATTCACAACGATTTCTTCGAGGAAATCGCCAAGCTGCGGGCCGCCCGGCGCATCTGGGCCCGGCAGATGCGCGATCGATACGGCGCGAAGAATCCCAAGTCGTGGATGCTGCGGACGCACTCGCAGACCGCTGGGGTCTCGCTGCCCGCGCAGCAGCCGCTGAACAACATCGCCCGCGTGGCGATTCAGGCGCTGGCCGCGGTGCTGGGCGGCACGCAGAGCCTGCACACCGACGCCTTCGACGAGGCGCTGGCCCTGCCCACCGAGGAGGCGGCCACCATCGCCCTGCGCACCCAGCAGATCATCGCCTACGAGACGGGGGTAGCCGGCGTGGTCGATCCGCTGGCGGGCAGCTACTACGTCGAGAAGCTGACCGACGACATCGAGCGGGCCGCGATGGGCTACATCGAGCAGATCCGCATGATGGGCGGCGTGGAGGAGGGCATCGACAACGGGTTCTTCCAGCTGGAAATGGCCGAGGCCGCCTACCGCTACCAGCGCGAGGTCGAAACCAAAGACCGCATCATCGTGGGCGTCAACGACTTCGTGCAGGACGCCGTGGAAGTGCCGATCCAGCTGATCGACCCCGAAGTCGAGCGCGTGCAGGAAGCGCGGCTGGCGCAGGTGCGGCGCGAGCGCGATCCGGCGCGGGTGGAAAAAGCGCTGGCGGACCTGCGCGACACCGCCGTCACTGGGGCCAACTCCATGCCCGCCTTCCTGGAATGCGCCCACGCCTACGTCACGCTAGGCGAACAGATGGACGTGCTCAAGACCGTGTACGGCGAGTACGTGGAACCCGCCGTGGTTTAAAGTTCGATCTAAAAATGAGCCGTGGGACTGCTTCTGTTCCCACGGCTCATTTTTTCAGCCTTCCAGCCGGATCTGAAGTGTTCGCACTGCGCCCAGCCACGCATCCGCCTCGGCAGTTTCGGCCCACAGGTCCGGCAGTTCGCTGTCCGGGCCAAGCACGCGCTCCACAGCGTCACGCGCGACGTCGCGCAGGGAAAAGAGATCCACAGCGTCCGCCTCCTGCACCCAGGCACGCAACCGGGCGCTGACGATGTTCTGCGTCTCGCCGTCCAGCACGGCGGCCAGAATCTCGGCGGCGGCCAGGGTACGGTGTCCTTCCTCAGCGGCTAAAAAACCGCCATCAGGATCGAGCGTTACATCGAAGGCTTCGGCCAGAGCAAACGCGCCGTCCTGCACCACTTCATCGGCGAAGGCCGCACCCGCCTCGTTTTCAAATGGGCCAGTGCCCCAGATGTCCATGCAGAGAGCTTAACGGGAATAGGCACTGTCGTGATCGGGGTGGATAGAAAGAAGCCGCAGAACGTTCCCCTCGCGCCAGCCCACCAGACGAATTTTCTGGTTGGCACGCAGCGAGTACAGGGTCTGACCGGAGGGCCCGGACAGACTATGAATCTGTTCCCAGTTGAGGCCGGAGTGCGCGTGGACCTCGGCCCAGGTCATGGGTAGCAACCGGCCCAAGGTATTCATGACTGCGTGCCGCTCGACTTTTTCCAGAGCAAACAACATCTGCTGAAAATCTGGATTGTTCAGATCAAGGTGCGGCACTCAGGGCATGCCCTCTGATTTGGCTCGCAACGCGTTCAGATCGCTCTCGTCACTGCCCTCAACTGGATGCTCGTCCGCCCAGCGCATTGCCTTTTGCAACTTCGCCTGGTCTTCAGGCGCATAGAGCCACTGCTCGTTGTCGGGGATGACGCTGGCCGTGCGGATGCGCCAGACACCAGGCTCAGGCTGTTCCACCAGCACGGTACGCCCGGCGAACTGTTTGCCCAATGAAATCTGCCCACTGGCCCCAATCACCTTAATCTCGGTCTTATCGTCCGGTGCCGTCATGCGGAGAAGCTAGCATGATCGCAGGACGCCATTCCGAAATGATTGTCAGCTCGAAACAGGTTCTTCTCCATACCGCCGCTCTACGTACGCTTCCAGCAATTCTTGAAACTCCTCGGCAATGCGCGGGCCTTTCAGGGTGGTCAGCAGTTTGCCGTCCTGGTACACCGGGGCGCGCGGGTCTTCCCCCGTGCCGGGCAGGGAAATCCCGATATTGGCGTGCTTGCTCTCGCCAGGGCCGTTGACGATGCAGCCCATCACGGCCACCTGCATGTCCTCCACCCCCGGATACTTGACCTTCCAGTCGGGCATGGTGTCGCGGATGTAGTCCTGGATCTTCTGCGCCAATTCCTGAAAGAAAATGGACGTGGTGCGCCCGCAGCCGGGGCAACTGGTGACCTGCGGCGCGAACTGGCGGATGCCCAGGCTTTGCAGAATCTGCTGCGCCACCTCCACCTCCAGCTTGCGCGAGGCGCCGGGTTCGGGGGTCAGGGACACGCGGATGGTGTCGCCGATGCCCTCGGTCAGCAGCGGGGCGAGGGCCACCGATGAGGCCACGATGCCTTTCATGCCCATGCCCGCCTCGGTCAGGCCCAGGTGCAGCGGGTAGTCACACTGGGCGGCCAGTTGGCGGTACACCTGCCACAGTTCGGGCGCGCTGGACACCTTGACCGAGATCAGGATCTTGTCGTGGGCCAGCCCCAGCTCCTCGGCGTAGGCGGCACTTTCCAGCGCGGAGACCACCATCGCGTCGATCATCACGTCAGTGCCGGATTTGGGGCTGCCCTTCGCGGCGTTGGCGTCCATCAGCCGCGCAAGCACCTGCTGATCCAGGCTGCCCCAGTTCACGCCGATGCGGACGGGTTTGTCGAACTCTTTGGCCACCTCAATCATGGTGGCGAAGTTGGCGTCGTGGTGCTGCCCGGCCCCCACGTTGCCGGGATTGATGCGGTACTTGGCGAGCAGACGGGCCGTTTCGGGAAACTCGCGCAGCAGGATGTGGCCGTTGTAGTGGAAGTCGCCCACGATGGGCACGCTCAGGCCCACCTCCTCCAGCCGGGCAATCAGTTCGGGCACAGCGGCGGCGGCCTCGCGGGTGTTGACGGTCACGCGCACCAGTTCGCTGCCCGCACGGGCCAGTTGCGCCACCTGAATGGCGGTGGCCTCGGCGTTGGCCGTGTCGGTGTTGGTCATGCTCTGCACGACGACGGGGTGGGCGCTGCCGATTAACACGCCTCCCACGTTGGCGGTGACGGTCTGACGACGGGGGATCATGTGCCCAGTCTACGCGGGGCAGGGCGGTCGGTTCAGGAAGACGGGTTACGGGCAAAGAAGGGGAGCGGTTCTCTGTCATTGGAACAATCACGGCTGAGGGAGTAATGTGAGTAATATTGCTATTCATGGATGGCTGGCACCCGCCGCAGGAGGCGCTCCAGTGGCCGCCCACCATGTTTTCTGGCCTTGCCCTTCTCAACGTTCTTCAAGGAGGAACCCGATGAGCCGTCCAGTTCAAGACCTGCCGCCCCTCCGCCACGCCCAGTTCGGAGTGATCAATTCGTATCTGGTGCCGGAGGCAGACGGCTTCACCCTGATCGACGCGGGGGTGTCGGGTCTGGAGCGGCACGTCCAGGCCGTGGTGAACCGTACTGGCAGAACGCTGCGGCGCGTGGTGATGACGCACACCCACCCGGATCACATTGGCAGCGTGGACGCGCTGAAAGAGGCATTCCCTGATCTGGAAGTCCTGGTGGGCGCGGGCGACGCCGAACAGATGGCCCGTCACGGCGTCCGCGCCACGCCTGCGAGGTTATTGCGCGGCGGCGACAGCATAGGCAGCCTGCGCGTGCTGGACACGCCCGGACACTCGCCGGGGCATCTGGCCTTCTTCGACGAGCGTGACGGCACGCTGTACGCGGGCGACACTTTCGTGGGCATTCCGAGCCTGCGGGTGGCCAGCGTCGTGAACGCACTGTTTCCGCTGCCCTCCATCGGCACGGAGGATCTGGCCCGGACGGTTCGCAGCGCGCGGGAGCTGCTGGATGTTCCCGCGCGTTTTCTGGCCCCTGGACATGGCCGGGTGCTGCGGGAGCCGCTGCCCGCCATGCGCCGCGCCGTGGAACGGGCCGAGAACAATACCCCGCCCCATCCTCTGATGCTTCGGCTGGCCGCCGCGATCAGCCGCCGCTCTGGCATTCCCGCCGAACTGGCGGACGTGGGGCGCTGGCCCACAAAATAGGGCGGAGCGGCGAGTGCGCCTCTCCACCCCGTTCAGCTTTTTTCAGACGCCCAGGTACGCCTTGATGATCTCTGGATCACCCATCAAGTCCTTGCTCGGCCCCTCCTTGACCAGACGGCCCAGCTCCAGCACGTACGTCCGGTCTGTGACCTTCAAGACCTGCCGCACGTTCTGTTCTACCAGCAACACGGTCAATCCCAGTTCGCGCAGGCTGCCGATCACGCGCATCACTTCCGAGACCACCAGCGGGGCCAGGCCCAGCGACGGCTCGTCCATCAGCAGCACTTCGGGTTCGCTCATCAGCGCGCGGCCAATCGCCACCATCTGCTGTTCCCCGCCGGACAGGGCGGCGGCGGGAGAGCGGCGTTTCTCGGTGAGGCGCGGAAAGAAGTCGTAGACCTTTTGCAGGTTCTCGGCGCGGTTTTTCTTGGTGCGCGGCAGGTACGCGCCCATGATCAGGTTTTCCTCGACGGTCATCTGCCCGAACAGTTGGCGGCCCATCGGCACATGCGCCACGCCCATGTCGGTGATGCGGTGCGGCGGCACGGCGTTCAGGTTCTGCCCCCGGTACGTGGCCGTGCCCGCCCGCGCCCTCAGCATCCCCGACAGCACGCGCAAAATGGTGCTTTTGCCGCTGCCGTTGCCGCCCACCAGCCCGACGAGTTCGCCCTTGTCCACGTGCAGCGACACGCCGAACACCACCTGCACCTGTCCGTAAGCCACTTCCAGGGTATCGGCCTCCAGCACGCGTTCATGGGGGTGGATGGTGGATGGTGGATGGTTGATGGAGGGGAGCGGCCCTCCTCTATTTCCATCCACCATCCACCGGCTTCCATCAACATCATTCATTGTCGTCCCCCAGATACGCCCGGATCACGTCCGGGTGCGCGGCCACCGCGTGCGGATCGCCCTCGGCCAGCAGTTCGCCGAAGGCCATGCAGATCACGTGATCCGACAGGCTCATGATCACGTGCATGATGTGTTCCACCATCACGATGGCGAGGCCGGACTGCGCCAGGGTGCGGATCAGCGCCACCATCTCCTGCTGTCCCGGCGGGTTCAGGCCCGCGATGCTCTCGTCCAGAAACAGGACTTTCGGCTCCAGCGCCAGCACCTTCGCCAGTTCCAGGCGGCGGCGGCGGGCGAGGTTCAGTTGCGAGGCGGGCTGCGTGGCGCGGTCTGCCAGCCCCACCCGCTCCAGCACCCCGTAGGCATGATCCTCAGCCTTGCCCCCCCGGTACTTCAGAAACGCCGCCACCAACACATTTTCCAGGACGCTCAGGTCTTCAAAAGGGCGTTCCACCTGAAAGGTGCGGGCCATGCCCAGTTTGGCGCGGGCCTGCGGCGGCATGGCGGTGATGTCACGCCCGTTGTAGGTGACGCGCCCGCTGCTGGGCGTCACGAAGCCGGTCAGCGCGTTGAAGAGGGTGGTCTTCCCCGCCCCGTTCGGCCCGATCAGCCCCAGAATCTCGCCGGGGCGCACTGCCAGCGAGATGTCCTTCACGGCCACCACGCCGCCGAAACGCACGGTGATGTTCTCGGCCTTCAAAATCGGCGGGCCGGAGGGGGCGTGAACCGGCTGATCTGCGAGCTTCGCCAGAGACGGTGCCGTCATCTGGCCGTCCCCAGCTTGCTGCCTGCCCTCTGAAACAGGCCCATGATGCCGTTGGGCGCGAACAGCGTCACCAGCAGGATCAGCACGCCGTAGATCAGCAGGTTGGCGCTGCTGAACACGTTGCGGAAGACCTCGCCGAAGATGCTCAGCACCAGCGCCCCGATCAGCGGCCCCTGGATGGTGGTGCGCCCGCCGATGATCGCCAGCAGCGCGATCTGAATGCTCAGCGGCAGTTCCAGAATGGTGTGCGGCTCGAAGGCTTGCAGGTACAGCGCGTACAGGCTGCCGCCCAGCGCCATCAGCGCGGCGCTGAGCATGAACGCCAGCAGCTTCATGCGCGCCGGGTCTATCCCGAGCGCCCGCGCCCCGTCCTCATCCTCGCGCACCGCCTGAAGCGCGTAGCCCATGCGGGAACGGCGAATAAAATGTGTGATCACCAGCGTCAGCACCACGAAGGCGAAGGCCAGCCAGTACTCCACGTTGCGGTCAAACAGATCCAGGCCGAACGGACGCGGGAGATCGGGCATGAACAGCCCCTCCGCGCCGCCCGTCCAGTTGGAATTGATGGCGATCAGGCGAATGACCAGCGCCACCGCGATGGTGGACAGCGCGAAATACGATCCCTGGAGTCGGAAGGTCAGCCAGCCCCACACCGCCGCCACCGCCACGGCGATCACCATGCCCACCAGCGCCCCCCACCACGGCGCCAGCGGCGAGGACAGGAAGGGCGGCAACCGCTCCGGCGTCGCCAGCAGCGTCATGGCGTACGCCCCGATGCCCAGCAGCGCGGCGTGGCCCAGGCTGGTCTGCCCCGCCCAACCGCCCAGAATGTTCCAGCTCATGGCAAAGCCCGCGAACAGCAGCGTGGAAATGCCAAAGTTCAGGGTTTTGCCGAAGACGAACGGGTAGATGAACAGAATGGCGACGAGAATGACACTCAGCCACACGTTGCCGAAGGTGAGGGCGCGGGGGCGGGAGGTGGTTGTGGGGGTCACGGCCGTCATACCCGCTTCACCGTCTTCCCGAACAACCCTTCAGGCCGCAGCAGCAGCACCAGCAGGAACACGATCAGGCCGTAGGCGTCGCGGTAGTTGTTGCTGATGTAAAAGGCGCCCATCGACTCGATCACGCCCAGCACCAGTCCGCCCACCACCGCGCCCGGCAGGTTGCCCAGGCCGCCCAGCACCGTCACGATGAATGCCTTGGTCACGTAGTTCTCGCCCACGGTGGGAAAGGTGTACAGCAGCGGCATCAGCAGCACGCCCGCGATGGCCGCGAACGAGACGCCCAGGCCGAACACGATGGCCTGAATGTTGGCGGTCTTGACGCCCTGCAACTCCGCGCCCAGGGGATTTTGCGCCGTGGCACGGATGGCGCGGCCCAGCTCCGTGCGGTACAGCACCAGATTCAGCGCGGAAATCGCCAGCACCGTGCCAATCCCGGCGATCAGCAATGAAACGCTGACCTGCACGCCCCCGAACTTGAAGGTGTTGATGGCATACGGCACGTTGATGCTCTGCGGCTGCGCGCCGAAGCCCAGCAGCAGCGTGTTGCTGATGATCAGTCCCAGCCCCAGCGTGGCGAGCAGGCTGCCCTCGCCCAGCCGGTCACCCAGCCGCGCCAGCACGAAGCGCTGGATCACGTAGCCCAGGCCGAAGCCCAGCGGCGCGGCCACCAGCAGGCTCAGGTACGGATCGAGGTTGAAGGCCTTGAACAGCGCCAGCGTGATGAACATGCCAATCGCCAGAAAGTCGCCGTGCGCGAAGTTGATGATCTTCATGACGCCGAAGATCAGGCTCAGGCCGGTGCCGATCAGGGCGTACAGCCCCCCGGTCAGCAGGCCCTGCACCAGGGTTTGAAAAAACGCCGTGACGGCGACTCCATCCATGTGTGACTCCTTGTTGGTCTGGTGCGCGGTGCGCGGGACGCAGGACGCGGTGAACAGCTTTTTCCGCGTCCCGCGCACCGCATCCCGCCTACTTCTTAGGCAGGATGACCTTGCCCGTCGCCGCGCTGGCCGGCCCGATGGTCACGAATTTGCCGCCCTGCACCTGCGTGATCAGGCCCACGACGCTGTTCTGGTTCTGGTAGCCCGCGTAGTCGCGGAAGGTGACGGGACCGAAGGCGGTATTCAATTTGGTGCTTTCCAGGGCTGCCCGCACCTTCTCGGGATCGGTGCCGCCGCGCTTGATGGCGTCGGCGGCGGCCAGCACCGCCGCGTAACTCTGGGCGGCGTGCTGAGAGGGTTCCTCGCCGCCCAGCGCGGTTTTCAGGCGGGTGTACAGGCTGCCCGCGCCGGGATACTTCACGTCGGCGTTCCAGACCATCGTGACCAGGAAGTTCTCGGCGGTGCTGCCCGCGCCCTTCAGGAAGTCGGGCAGGGCAAAGCCGGTGGCAATGCCGGCAATCACCCTGGGCGCCAGCCCGGTCTCTTTGACCTGCTTGGCGAGGGCCACCGCGTCTTCTTCGTAGCTGGCGAAGATCACCACGTCGGGATTCTGGCCCTTGTAGCGGTTCAGCAGCGGGCGGAAGTCGGTCAGGCCCTTGTCGTAGGTGTCCTTGCTCAGCACGGTGAAGCCGGCGGCGGGCAGCAACTTGCCAGCGTCGGTCAGCACGCTCTTGCCGAAAGCGTCGTTGCTGGTCAGCACCACCGCCGTCTTCATCCCGCCTATCTTTTTCAGCTCGTTGATCAGGCTGCGGGTGTAGACGCTGCTCTGGTTGTTGACCCGGAAGGTGTACGGGTTGCCCGGCTTGGTGATGGTTTCGTCAATGGCCGTGGCGACCAGCAGCGGCACCTTGACCCGCGCCATGTACTGCGACAGCGGCTTGGTGACCCCGCTGCTGTACGCGCCGATGACCACCGGCACCTTCGCATTGACCAGTTTTTCGGCGGCGTTCAGCGCCTTGTTGGTGTCGCTGGCATCGTCTTCCAGCAGCAGTTCAAGTTTCTGCCCGTTCACGCCACCCTTGGCGTTGAGTTCGTCAATGGCCACCTTGAAGCCCGCCTGCTGCATGGCCCCGAAGGTGGCAAAGCGCCCCGACAGGCTGGTGACGGCCCCGATCTTGATGGTGCTCTGCGCGGAGGCCAGCGAGAAGGAGAGGAGAGCTAAAGCGGTCAGGGTCTGGATGGGGCGCATGCGGTTCCTCCTGAAAGAGCGGCGGGGGCGCCTGGAAAACGCGCGGTTCTCCACCACGCCCCACCGCCGGTTGACCTTATTTGCGCTCGAAGGTCAAGGCGCGCGGGATGACCGACTTGGGATACACCGGCACGAACGCGCCCTTCTGCACCTGCTGCGCCACCATTTCCAGCGGGTTCTGGTTCTTGAAGCCGTCGTAGTCCTTGAACTGGATCGGGCCGAAGGCGGTCTGAAGGTTGACCGTGCCCAGCGCGGCTCTCACCTTCTCGCGGTCAGTGCTGCCCGCCTTGTTGATGGCGGCGGCGGCGGTCAGCACGCCCGCGTAGGCCTGCGCCGCGTGGTAGCTGGGGTCTTCCCCGCCCAGCGCCTTCTTGAGATCCACGTTCAGCTTCTGCGTTCCGGCGTAGCGCAGCTGCGGAATCCAGGCGGTGGCGGTCACGACGTTCTCGGCGGCGGCGCCACTGTCCTTGATGAAATCGGGCAGCGCGAACCCGGCGGCGCCCCCGGCGAACAGGCGCGGTTTGACGCCCACCTCGCGGGCCTGCCGCATCAGGGCCACGCTGTCCTCGGCGTAGCTGACCATCAGGATGCCGTCGGGGTTCTTGGCTTTAATGCGGTTCAGCACCGGGCGGAAATCGGTCAGGCCCTTGTCGTAGCGCTGGTCTTCCACCACCGTGATGCCGTATTCCTTGGCGATACGGTTGGCGGCGTCGGCCACGCTCTTCTCGAACGACCCTGTTCCGGCGATGATCGCCATGCTCTTGAACTTGTTGGCCTTGAACAGATCCAGGATGACCTGGGCGTAGGCGCTGGCCGGCTGGTTCAGGCGGAAGATGTAGTCGCTGCCCGGCTTGGTGATGTCGTCGCCGCTGGAGGTGATCACCAGATTGGGCACCTTCTGGCGGGCCAGGTACTGCGCCTGCGCCTTGACCAGGCTGGAGGAATACTCGTTGAGCACCAGCGGCACGCCCGCGTTGACCAGCCGCTCGGCAGCCGCCAGCCCCTTGTTCACGTCGCTGGCGTTGTCCTCGATGATCAGTTCCAGCTTCTTGCCCAGCACGCCGCCCTTTTTGTTGACCTCGGCGACGCCCACCTTGAACCCCGCCAGCTGCATCTTGCCGAACTCGGCGAAACGCCCGGTCACCGAGGTGATCGCGCCCACCTTGATGGTGTCCTGCGCGCTGGCGGCCGTCGCCAGGGTGAGGGCGAGGGTAAAGAGGGCGGTCTTTCTAGTGAATGTACGCATGTTGATCTCCTTGTGAGGCCGGATGTCGGCCGTGGGGGTCAGGGCTTGGGGCTGTGTCGGTTTCGCACGCTCTGGGACACGCGGCTCAGGTGTTCGCGCATGGCGTTCTCGGCGGCGGGGCCGTCGCGCTGGCGCAGGGCACGCTCGATGGTGCGGTGCTCCTCGTGGCTCTGGCGTAGATGCCACGGCTCGCCCACCATCAGCGGCCGGGCCAGCCGCATCTCGCGGGCCAGCATGGCCGCATGGCGGGCCAGCCGGGCGTTGCCGCAGGTCTGGGTCACGATCTCGTGAAAGCGCAGATCCAGCTCGCGGAAGCTGCTGGCGTCGCCCACCGCCGCCGCGCCCTGGGCGTCCAGCACGCCGCGCAGCGCCGCCAGATCGCTGCCGCTCATGCGTTCGGCGGCGCTGCGGGCGGCCACGCTTTCCAGCGCGATCCGCAGCTCGTACAGTTCCAGCACATCGCTCAGCTCCAGCCGCGCCACCTCCACGCCCCGGCGCGACTGCTCCACCGCCAGTCCCTCGCCCACCAGCAGCAGCACCGCCTCACGCACCGGCGAACGGCTGACGCCCAGCTGGCGGGCAAGTTCCGGCACGCTCAGGCGTGACCCTGGGGCGAGTTCCCCGGCCAGAATGGCGGAACGCAGCTGGTCACGCACCACGTCCACGACACGGGCGCTGGCAATCGGTTGCAACAGAGGAAAGCCTCCTTTCAGCCGTCAGGTCTGCCCCGCGAACGACTGCCACATGAAGAGTTTTTGAACACCGAGAGTGTTACATGTAGAAAGCTGGATTGCAAGCGTGGCGGCAGGCTTGACCTGTGGGCCGCCGCCGGGCAGACTGTCGGGCAGCAGGTTTTCAATCCACAGGCAACGCTTGCCCGCCGCGCGGCACGACCTCTTCCCCAGATTCGGGAAAGGCCGTGCCGCGCGACATTTTCGGAGGATCTATGACGCTGGACGCCCACCACGACCACACTCCTGCCTACACCGAACGCCTGGGCACCCCCACAGGCCAGAGCGTCCGCGTGCGCCTGCGAACCACCCTGCCCGTCGAGTCCGTGGGCCTGCGCTTCGTGCGCGTGGGCGAGATCGAGCTGGCCGAGGCGCACGAGATTCCAGGGCTGGCAGGTGACTCGCAGAGCGGCCAGGTAGAGGGCCGCTGGTTCGAGGCCACGCTGCCCATCCACGACGCGCGGGTGCGCTACGCGTGGCAGCTGAACCTGCCGGACGACCACCTGAACCTGACCGCGCTGGGCCTGCACCACACCCGCCGGGGCTTTCGCAACTGGTTTCAGTACCTGGCCGGGTACGTGGCCCCCGAATGGGCCTGGAAGTGCGTCTTCTACCAGATTTTCCCCGACCGCTTCCGCAACGGCGATCCGGGCAACGACGTGCAAACGGGCGAATACATCTACGCGGGCCGCGTGGTGGAGCACGTGCCGTGGGACAGGGCGGTGGACGCCTGGGGAGATATCCACGGGCATTACGGCGGCGACTTGAATGGGATTACGCAGGCCCTTCCCTACCTGACCGATCTGGGCGTCAACGCACTGTGGCTCACGCCGATCTTCGTCTCGCCCAGCAACCACCGCTACGACATCACCGATTACCGCCACGTCGACCCGCACTTGGGCGGCGACGCGGCCTGGGACGAACTGGCGCAGCAGGCTGATGAGGCAGGCGTCCGCATCGTGCTGGACGGCGTGTTTAATCACATGGGCAACGAGAACGCACTGTTTCAGGCGGCGCTGGCCGACGAGACCTCACCGCAGCGCACCCTCTTCAGCTGGCGCGACGAGCCGGGCAAACCGCCCTACCACGCGTTTTTCGACGTGCCGACACTGCCCAAGATCGACTACCGCAACGATTACGCGGCGCAGGAATTCCTGAACGGCGAACAGAGCGTGGTGCGCCACTGGTTGCGGCGCGGGGCCTCCGGCTGGCGGCTGGACGTGGCGCACATGATCGGCGCGGGCGGCACCGACGAGGACAACCTGCCGCTGCACCGCGCCCTGAAACGCGCCGCCCGCGAGGAACGCCCCGACGCCTACGTCTTCGGCGAACGCTTCTACGACCCCGAACACGCGCTGGACGGCACCGGCGAGGACGCCAGCATGAACTACCATGGCTTCGGCCTGCCGGTGGTGCAGTGGATTGCGGGCGCGACGTATTACGGCGAACCCAGCCGCCTGGACGGCACCGAACTGACCGAGATCCTGTGGGACGCCTACCACGCGCTGCCGCCACAGGTGGCGCTGAGCATGTTCAACCTGCTCGAATCCCACGACATCGGGCGGGCGATGTTCCGCGTCGGCAATGACCGCACCAAATTCCTGGCCGCCTACACGCTGCTGATGGGCTACGCGGGCGTGCCGTGTACGTATTACGGTTCAGAGGTGGGCGTCACCCAGAGCCGCCCCGGCAACATGCCGTGGTGCCGCGAGCCGATGCCGTGGGACGAGGCGAAGTGGGACACCGAACTGCGTGAGAGGGTGCGGGCGCTGATCCACCTGCGCCGCCAGACCCACGTCCTGCAGGAGGGTTCGCTGCGCTTCCTGCACGCAGAGGCCGACGCCATCGCCTTTCTGCGCGAGTACACATATAGAGATGGACGGACGGAGCGGGCCGTGGTGATCGCCAGCCGCCGGGGCGAGGCGCATCCAGTCCGCCTGACCCTGCCGGTGGGCGAGTGGCGGGACGGCCTGAGCGGCGAACCGCTGCAAGGCGGTGAGGTCACGCTGAACGCGGCGGGCGGGCGGATTCTGCTTCAGGGCTGAGGCGCTCTAGCCAGCGCTGCGCCTCGCGCGGGGAGCGCAGCCGGATCAGGGTCAGGTGCGGGTATTCGACGGCCTGCTCCGGCAACTCCCGCCGCCGGCGCCAGTGCGTCCTGAACAGCCAGCGCAGCGGCGCGTCGGCCTGCACCGCCCCCCGCCACGTTTCGCGGTTGCCGTTCCACAGTTCCTGCCTGCCGACGACGCGCCGCAGCGTGCGCGTCAGCACCCGCCAGAACACCACCTGTGCGGGGTAGTCCAGCCACACCAGCGTATCGGCCCGCGCCCAGCCGATGTCGCGCGCCTTGCTGTAATTGCCGTCCATCACCCAGCCGGGCTGCGCGGTCAAGGTGTCCACCGCCGCGCGGAACTGGGGCAGCGGCGCCTCCTGCCAGCCGGCCAGGTGGTTCCAGGCGTCCTGCTCGCCGTGCGGCAGCCTCAGCCTGCACGCGATGGCCCGCGCCAGGGTGGTTTTGCCGCTGCCGGTGGTGCCGATCACGATGATTCGCCGCATGGCTTCCCATTTCGCTCAGAATCCTTTCTCGCCCACAACAGCCGAATGGCCTAACGTCTGCGCTATGCTGCCCCGTAACATGGCACACGCATCCGATTCGGCGCTGTATACGCAGTGGATAGAGTTGCTCGGCTGGCTGGAGGCCGGAGCCGCCGCGCGCGGGCTGACCTTCGAGAAGGTGGCCGACTTCCCCGACTACATCTACCGCATGGAGCGTCCCTATGACCTGCCCACCACTGTAATGAGCGTCAGCGTGGGCGTCGCCGGACAGCCGCTGATCGTGGCCGCCGTCAGCCCCCGCCACACGGATCTGAAAGCCGTCAGCCTGCGCCTGATGGGCGGCAGCAAGCACTGGCACCTGCACGCTGGGCAGCACGGTCTGGTGGAGGGCAAACGCCCCTTCACCGAGGAGCGGCTGGACATGCTGCTGGACGGGGCGTTACGGGGCGTGGCCTGATCCAAGAGGGCCGAACTGAAAACAAAGACCCCCGACTCAACCCAGAGTCGGGGGTCTTGATTCAGCGCCCTAGACGCTCTTAAAGCCCTCGAAGGGCTCCTTACAGGCGTCGCAGACGTAGAGCCGCTTGCACAGCGTCGGGCCGAAGCTGCCGGTCATCCGCACGTCGAAGCTGCCGCAGCGGGGGCAACGGGTGGCGTCGGCCTGCAGCTGAATCAGGCCGTCCTCGGCGGGAGCGGGCGGGGCAATGCCGTACTGGCGCAGGCGTTCGCGGGCGTCGTCCTTGATCCAGTCGGTCGTCCACGGCGGCGTCAGCGTGCTTCTGACCTCCACGGCGGAGGCCCCCAGATCGCGCACCGCCTGCCCAATACTGTCGCGAATGACGTGCAGCGCGGGGCAACCGCTGAAGGTGGGCGTGAAGGTCACCGTGACCGCGCCGCCTTCCCCGATCTGCACGTCACGCACCATGCCCATGTCGGTGACGGACACGACGGGAATCTCGGGGTCTGGCACGGTGTCCAGCGCGGCCCAGACGGCTTGCGGGGTCAGTGGGGGGTGTGGGGCGGTCATGGGTTCTCCTTCAAGGGTGGGGGCTTACCACAGCTCCGCGTCGGGATGGGCGCGGTACACGCGCTGCATCTCGTCCAGCAGCGGCGCGAGGTGTTCGGTGTGCGTGTCGCGTCCAGGCTGTTCGGCCCCGGCGGGCGGCAGGCTCAGACCGCACTGGACGCTCAGATGGGGAACGACCAGACCGTCCCAGCGGGCTTTCACGGCACTCAGGTCAGGCAACACGCCCGCTGCTGTCAGCTCGGCCTCCCCCTCCACCGGTTGAAACAGCTGGCCGACGTAAGGCCACAGGGCGTTTAAGGCATCCTGGGTACGGCGGGTGCTCTCGGGAGTGCCCAGCGCCAGCCGTTCCACCCACAGGGCGGTATGCTGCAGGTGGAAGCGTTCCTCGCGGAATGCCTTGTTCGCCACCTCGGCCAGCGGGGCGTATACGCTCTGGCGGGCGGCGTCCAGCCACAGCGCCTCGTAGGCGTCGTACAGGTACTGGCGCAGCATGGTGAAGGCCCAGTCCCCCTTGGGCAGTTCCACGAAACGGGCGCTGGTGTAGTCCTCGGCGCTGCGGGTGAAGGCCAGCGCGTCGGGATCGGTGCCGTCCAGGGCGCGGCGCAGCTCCAGGTACAGCCCGGCGTGGCCCAGCTCGTCCTGCGCGATGTTCGCCAGCGCGATGTCCTCTTCGAGAATCGGGGCGTGGCCCGTCCACTCGCCGCCGCGCTGGGCCAGGATGATCTCGTCGTCGGCCAGCGCCGTCAGTTTGCGGATCAGGGCGGCCTGCTGGATTTCGGTCAGGGTGGGGGCGGGCGCGGTCATTGCTGAACCTCGGGGGTTTTTACCTGTTCGGGTGTGGCGTCGTGCGGGTGGTCATACACCTTGTGATCGGCCACATGCGGCTCCTCGGTGGCGCGTCGGGGCATGCGGCCCTCGCGCTTCAGCTCACCGACATGCTTGCCGATCACGCCGTAGTATTGCTGCTGCTTGTAGGTCTTGTCTTTGGCGGGCGCGAACCAGCTTTCCACCGTTTCGGCGTCGTCGTCGGTGCGGGCGATGGCGGATTCGGGAAAGACCAGCCACGCCAGCGCGTCGGCGTGGGCCTCGCTGGCCTGCCGCAGCGCGTCGCCGGGGCCGGTGGCCTGCAGCGTTCCCACCAGATCCACGAAGGTCATGCTGCGCTTGTGGGACTTCTTGACGCCCACGTGGTAGGTGTCGCCCTCGCCGGGCGTTTGCAGCACCTCCGGATGGGTGGCGACTTCCTCCGGGGTGGCAATCAGGATGTCGTCCTCGCGCACGGCCCAGAGGTTGACGGCGGCTGGGCGGCGCACGAACACGTTGCGAGCCGTCAGCAGGGCGTGGTTCGGATCGCCCGCATGAACACTGCCCACGCTCTGGTAGGGCCGTTTTTCGGAGTCCTGCTTGAAGATTTCCCAGCGGGGCCACTGGGTGTCGGGGGAGGTCTGGATCATGGCCGTCCTTTGAAAGAGGCGTGGGGCGAGAGGTAGCGGGACTGGAGAAGAAAAGGGGCGGCAAGCCCCCTCTTCCGGCTTGGTTCTCAGTCCGCCGCCACGGCCCGCTGCCGATCCGTGTAGGCCTGCAGCGCCTCACGCACCCAGGCCCCGTCGTCGTGGGCGGCCTGACGGGTGGCGAGCCGCTCCTGGCCCAGCCCGCGCTCGCCCTTGATCACGGCCCAGAACTCGTCCCAGTTGATCGGGCCGTGCTTCCAGTTGCCGTCCGCGTCCTGATGCAAATCCGGGTCAGGGATGGTCAGTCCGGCTTCCAGCAGCTCGGGGGCATGTTCGTTGATGAACTCCTGGCGCACCTCGTCGTTGGTCTTGAGCTTCACGCCCCACTTGCTCATGATACCGGTGTTGGGGCTGTCGGCATCGTGCGGCCCCAGCATCATCAGGGCGGGCCACCACCAGCGGTTCAGGGCGTCCTGCGCCATCTCGCGCTGGGCGGGGGTGCCCTGGGCGTAGGCCACGATCATTTCCTTGCCCTGCTTGTGGTGGAAGGTTTCCTCGCTGCAAATCCGCACCATCGCGCGGCTGTAGGGGCCGTAACTCGCGCCCGCCAGCATGGTCTGGTTCTTGATGGCCGCGCCGTCCACCAGCCAGCCAATCATGCCGACGTCGGCCCAGCTCATGGTGGGGTAGTTGAAGATCGAGCTGTACTTGGCCTTGCGGGTCAGCAGAGCGTCGATCATGCCCTCGCGGGTGGCCCCCAGCGTCTCGGCGGCGTGGTACAGGTACTGCCCGTGCCCGGCCTCGTCCTGCACCTTGGCCATCAGGATGGTCTTGCGCTTCAGCGTGGGGGCACTGGAAATCCACTCGCCCTCGGGCAGCATGCCCACCACCTCGCTGTGCGCGTGCTGCGAGATCATGCGGATCAATTGGCGGCGGTACTCGGCGGGCATCCAGTCGCCGGCCTCGATCTTCTCGCCGCGCTCAATGCGGGCCTCGAAGGCGGCGTGCTGTTCGGCGGTTTCGTTCGGCGCAATATGGCTGTTGGGCTGGGTCATAGGACGTACCTCCTGAGCTGCCCCCAGTCTACCTAACGAGCGTTAGGTTGGTGGTGAGGTCTGTAAATGCTGGACGCGTGACCCGGCGACGATCAGCCGTCGGGAGTGGCGCAAACACCGTCCTGGTCAGCGGATTCTCGTTTAGATCAATTTTGCTACCCTGGGGTGCGTCTTTACCTTCAGGCGTCGCGCGTCGCGAGTTCGCGCATGGCGGCCAGCAGTTCCGCCGCTGCTTGCTGGCCTGGAGCCTCCGCGAACGCCTCCGAAAGCAGCGCCAGCCCCTGCTCGGCCTGGGCGTGGGCGTACTCCTGGGCGTAGGTGACGCTGCCGCTGTCCAGCAACCAGCGGTGAATGTCGGCAATGGTCCGGGCGTCCTTGTCGGGGCGGTTCAGGCCCATCTGCTTCAGGAAGGCCTGGCGCTGGGCTGCCGGCGCGGTGCGCAGCCAGTGCAGCACGATCATGGTGCGCTTGCCCTCCAGCAGATCGCCGCCGATTTCCTTGCCGTACCTGGCCGCGTCGCCCGCCAGGTTCAGCACGTCGTCACGGATCTGGAAGGCCGCGCCCAGCGCCAGGCCAGCGGGCGTGAACTGCTCGGATGGCTGAACACCCGCCGCCAGCGCCCCCAGCCGCAGCGGAATGACCACCGTGTAGTACGCGGTCTTCTGGCGCACCATTTCCAGGTAGTCGTCCTCCATCAGATCCCAGCGGCGGCCCTCCACCCAGCACAAGTCCAGGTGCTGGCCCTGGGCGGTGTGGTGGATCATGTTCAGGAATTCGGGCATGGTGCCGGGCACGTCGGCGCGGTGGACGGCGGCCCACATGTAGGCGTGCAGGGCGTCCCCGGCGTTGATGGCCAGCGGCACGCCGTGCAGGCGGTGCAGGGCCGGTTTGCCCCGGCGTTCCTCGGAGTCGTCCTCGATGTCGTCGTGGATCAGCACCCAGTTCTGGAACAGCTCCAGCGCGGCGGCCAGCCACAACGCGGCCTCCCACTGCGGCGTGTCCACGGTCACGCCGTGCGCGCGGGCGCTGGCGAGCAGCAGTTCGCTGCGAATGCCCTTGCCGCCGCGCCGGGGGTAGTCGCGCAGCATGTCGTGGTACTGCTGGTATTCGGGGCGCGTCCCGGACTCGGGCAGCAGCGACAGCACGCGGGACAGCAGATCAGGACGCATCGGGGGGCAGTCTAGCGGCCCCGAGGATAAAGAGAACCGTACCGCGCCCGACAGCCACCGACAGGCCTTGGAGAGCAAACTGGCCGAATGAAGCTCTCGTGCAAGACCGTTGCCCTGATTCTGCTGGGCGGAGCGCTGGCCGTGGGTCTGGCCGCCTGCGCCCCCAGCGCCACCACCGCGCCCGTGCCCGCCGCGAAGGCCACCACCGACTTGCGGCCCGCCGTGGGCGGGGAGCGCAAGTTTTTCGATCTGCCCGGTTTCGGTCAGGTGGCGTATTACGTGGATACGCGCGGCAGTGATGGGCAGGGTGGGGGCCGCCCGCTGGTGCTGACCCCCAGCGTGAACGCCGCCGCCAGCGCCTACGAGATGAAGCCGGTGTGGGACGCCTACGTGGGCACCCGCCCGGTCTACGCGCTGGAGTGGCCCGGCTTCGGCAGCAGTGCCCGGCCCGACACTCAATACACCAAGGAGCTGATGACCCGCTCGCTGACCGCGCTGGTAGAGCGGATCGGACAGGACGTGGACGTGGTGGGCCTGAGCCTGGGCAGCGAGTTCACCGCCCGCGCCGCCCTGAGCGAGCCGCGCATCCGCAGCTTGGCGCTGATCAGCCCGAGCGGTCTGGGAGCGCCGCGCGGCGGCACACAGGAGGCCAACGCGGAGGACGGCGGCCAGAAACTGTATGACCGACTGAACGCGGTCAGCACGCCGCTGTACGCGGCCCTGCGCCTGCGCCCCAGCATCGAGTACTTTCTGAGCCGCTCGTTCCGGGGGCCGGTAGATGGGGGGTTGGTGGACTACGCGCTGGAGACCACCCGCCAGCCGGGCGCCAAGTACGCCCCGGTGTACTTCATCAGCGGACAGCTATTCACCAACGACGCTTACGGTGACCTGTACAGCAAACTGACCATTCCCGTGATCGTCCTCTACGATCAGGACGGCTTCGTCAGCTTTGACCGCCTGCAACAGTTCACCCAGCAGGAGGGCGTGAAAGCCGTGCGGATCGAGGGCACCGACGGCCTGCCTCAGTTCGAGAAGATGCCTGAAGTGAAGGCGGCGCTGGATGCGTTCTGGGCCGGGCTGAAATAACGCTCTGAAAGCAGAGAGCGATCCCCCTTCTATGCGTTTAAGCCGCTGGAAGGGGACCGCTCCTTTATGTGTGTTCGAGGCCACTCGGCCGCTCAGTTCCGGAAAATCACTTCCTCCCGCCCGAAGGAGCGCAGCGCCAGCAGCGACAGCAGCGCCGCGCCGATCAGGTTGGCGAGGATGGCCAGCAGGATCTGCCCCGGCTCTGCCGCGCCCTTGACGATGTTCAGGATCGAGACCATCGAGCCGAACAGCGGCACGGCGTACACGGCGGTGTTCAGGGTCAGGAAATCCGCAAATTGCAGCATCACGGCGGGTAGCACGATCACCAGCGTTAGTGGGGCGATGTACGTCTGAGCCTCCTTGAAGCTGCGGGCGTAGATGCCGATGGCGATCAGCACGGCGCTGATGATCAGGGCGGCGCTGGCGGCCAGCCCCAGCATCCCCAGGGTGCCGCCGGGGGTCAGGGTGAGTTGCCCGCCCATCGAGGACGTGATGTCGGCCCCCAGACCGCTTCTGCTGTTCAGGAACGCGGCGGCCACCAGCCCACTGATCACGAAGCCCCCCACGCTGAAGCACGCGCTGAGCAGGGCGGTGAGGGTGGTGGCCAGCAGTTTGCCGGTCACCACCTCGGCGCGGCGCACCGGCGAGACCAGCAGGCTTTCTAAGGTGCCACGTTCCTTCTCCCCGGCGGTGGCGTCAATGGCGGTGGCCATGCCGCCCGACAGGATGAACTGCAGCATCAGGAAGGGAATCAGGAAGGCCAGTTGCCCGCTGCGCTGCTCCTGCGGGGGGCTGGCGTCGATGGGTTTGATGGTCACGGGCGTCAGGGTGTCGGCCCCCAGGCCCAGGCCTTGCAGGCGATCCAGCGTCAGGGTGCGGTTGTAGCCGTCCACCACGTCCTGAACCTTGCTGTAGGCCCCGGCCTGGGCGCGCAGGCTGCTGAGCTTGGCGTAGACCTCCAGCTCGCCGCTGCCGTCCCCGGCGCGGGTGGGCAGCGGGGCAGGAGCCTGAATCGCGGCGTCCACGTCCCCCGACTGCACCGCCTGCGTGGGGTCTGTCACGGGCACCAGGGTCACGCCCGCGCGCACCGTCTGGCCGTCCACCTTCTCGTCCTGCTCCAGCGCGGCCCGCAGTCCGGCGGGCAGGGTGCCCACCACGCCCACCTTCTGCCGCTCCTGCTGCTGCCCGCCAATAAAGCTGCCCAATAGGAGGGGCAATCCCAGCGACAGGGCCGGAATCAGGATCAGCGGCATCAGGATGGTGGCGCTCAGGGTGCGGCGGTCCCGCAGGGTGGACAGCAGATCGCGGGCGGCGATGCGCCAGACCATATTGGAGCGGATGCCCCCCGAAACTCTGGGTTCAGACCGCACGCGCCTCACCCCCGCGCACCAGCGAGAAGAAGGCACGTTCCAGATTGCCCTCCCGCGTCTGGCTCAGGATGTCGGGAATGCGGCCCACGCTCAGCAACTGGCCCTCGTGCAGGATTGCCACGCGGTCACACACCTCCTCGGCCTCGGACATGACGTGGGTGGAGTACAGGGTCAGGCGCCCCGGCGCGCGGGTGGCGAGAACGAAATCCAGCAGCGTGCGGCGCGCGAAGATGTCCAGTCCGCTGGCCGCCTCGTCCAGAATCAGGACGGGCGGATCCTGAATGACCGCGCGCGCGATCACCACCTTCTGCTTCATGCCGGTGCTGTAGTCCCCGGCGCGGACGTCCAGGGTGCGGCCCAGCTCCAGCCGTTCGTCCAGTTCGGCAATGCGGGCCTCGGTCTGGGCGCGGGTCATGCCGTACAGCCCGGCGAAGGAGCGCAGCACCTCGCGCCCGGTCAGGCGGGCGGGCAGGCCCATGCCGCCGTTGACCACGCCCACGCGGCGGCGAACCTCTTCGGGCTGGCGCTGGACGTCGTAGCCGGCCACCGCTGCCGTGCCGGACGTCGGCTGCAGCAGGGTGGCCAGAATCCGCAGCAGGGTGGTCTTGCCCGCGCCGTTGGGGCCGAGCAGGCCAAACACCTCGCCTTCGGGGGCCCTGAGGGACACGCCCCTCAGGGCCGTGAATTTGCCGTAGGTCTTGGTGACGTCCTGAATGTCCAGCATGGTCTGATTGCCTGGGTTCTGGGGTTGGGTCATGGGTCTCCTGGGAGGGAATACGGGGGTGGTGGGGCGGGGGTTGCAAAGGGCGTTCAGGGCAGGGGCCGCTTGAAGTAGTGAAACGTGCCCAGCCAGCTGTCCACCAGCGTCCAGCCCTGCTGCAGCAACTCATCACGCTGGCCGCTGCTGAGCGAACCGCTGAGGCGCTGGTACAGCCAGCGGGGCGGGGGGTGCGGCAGCGCCACGGCGCGGCGGAACGACAGCCGGCCCAGGCCCACCCCGGTCAACTCCCAGCCCTGTTCGCCCATCTCGCGCAGGATGCCCAGTTCGTTCAGGGCGGTGGCGGCGCGGGTCTGGTGGTCAAAGCCCGGCTCGGGGGCGGGGGCGGAAGGCCCAGACTTCTCCGGGCCTTCCGAATCCACGAAAATCTCCTCGATGGCGGCCCCGAACAGCCGCGCGATCCGGAAGGCCAGCGGCAGGCTGGGATCGTACTTGCCGGTCTCCAGCGCGTTGACGGTCTGGCGGCTGACATCCAGCTCGGCGGCCAGATCCGCCTGCGTCCACTGCCGCGCGGCGCGCAGCCGGCGGATGTGATTCTCCACCGCCCTACGCCTCGCGGTTTCGCAGTGCCAGCACACCCGACGCCACCGCCCAGCTCAGCATGCCCACGACGTAGTACACGAATGTCGGGGTCTGGAACTTGAAGGCGGCTTCCAGGGCAATCAATCCGCCTGCCACCACCATGGTCACCATGAAAGCGACGCTGGCCGCCTGCATCTGCAGGGCGCGCATGTACTCGTCCATCATCAGCACGGCACGCACGGTCAGCGCGGCGAAAAACAGCGGCAGCGTCGAGAGGATGCCGAAGCCCATGCCCTTCGCGAAGCTGAACCCCTCACCTTCCCCGCCCTGGCCCACGGCCACCAGTACGGCCGCCAGCGCGGCGAGCCCGCCCCCACTCAGGGCCATAAACGCCGCAACACTCTGCACCTTCTGGGTACGGGTGTCCCTGGCCGGAGCGGGACGGGAAGAGGTGGGCGTCATGACAAGCCTCCTTGACCATGGGGCGTGGGGCCGTGCGCCGAATCACCCAACATGGCTGAGGCTCGCCGCCCTCGCTGGAGATCGGCCCAGGCCGGAAAGCTACTGTCGCGTCCTCCGCTGGCGACTCCGAAAAGTGCTCCTGAGATAACAAAAAAGTCATTGCCATTCAGGGGGGTGTCGGCTGGCTGGTTTTGGTGCTGGACGCTGATTCGTCCCCCGAAAGACGGCAAAGCAGAACTGTGGTTCATGTCAGACCTCCTTGACACCTAAAGTAAGGCTTCTTTGACTTCTATGTCAAGCTCGGTTGACTTTTCCGTGGCGGTGGACTCTCGGTTTCTCAAGGCCCAGCACCCGTCTGCTCATCCAAAATGAGAGAAAGTATGTGACAATAGGAAAGTTGCGCCTGTGAGCGTACCTGTTCTCGAAGTTCCACGTTGCATTCGATTCACACGCCAAATCGCTTCTTTTTGAATTTATGCCGGTGCTCTGGGAAGGGTTGTTGCGCCGACTGAAATTCCTATTCGGAGGACACTGAATGTTTAATCCCCCCACCCTGGAAGACCTGCAAGAAACCCGCCGCGCCAACGAAAAGCTGGTGCTGAGTGCCCTGGACAGCAAGCCCGAATGGGTTGAAACCGAACTGGCGAAAACCACCGGCTTGGCCCTGTCGCACCTGCGCGCCGCGCTGGCGAGCCTGCTGGATCAGGGCCGCGTGCGCCGTCTGCCCGGCACCGGCACCCGCGCCGTGTACGGTCTGGCCGATCCCGGTCTGGCCGACGTGCCCGCCACCCCGCTGACCAGCGACGCCAAGAAGGTTCGCGACTACTTGGAAGGCCGCGCCGACAGCGCCCTGTACATGAGCGAGCAGCTGCGCATGACCCGCGAGGACGTCATGAGTGCCCTGAGCCTGCTGAACGCGCACGGTATGGTCACCTGCACCTTCGTGGGCAGCCTGGTGATCTTCCGCATGAAGGAAGTGCAGGCGCTGGGCGCCGAGCAGAGTGCCCCCGCCGCGACGGGCAAGAAGAAGCAGGTCGCCTGAGCTTTCTGAACTGAAGACGCTGCTGGGTCTCTCCACCATGGGGAGGCCCAGTTTCTTTTTCTTGTGACTCCCGACTCGCGGCCAGTGGGTCTTTGCCTCCCACATCGTCTTGCCTAAACGCCCCTTTACCCGCCTCAAGACCACCACCAAAGCGCGGCGCGCAGGCTACGGGGCATGAGCGACGACATCAAGCCGGGCTACGATCCCGCCAACCAGTCTCCCGCCGAGGGCCAGAGCCAGCCCATCCCCGAGCAGGATCGGGGCAAGGCCCCCAACTTCGATCCCGCCGACAAGAGCGGCCCCGCCGAGGGCGCGCGTGACGCGGTAGAAGACGACAGCACGCCCGACAGCTGACCGGAACAATGACCGCCGAACCCGTCCTGAACGCGGCCCGCCCGGAAAATGAGCGGGCTGAACTGCTGCGCTGGATGAAAACCGAATTGCACGCCGAATACGGAGACCGCCACCTCGATCCCCGCCGCGAGCCGATGCACGAGCTGATCAGCACCATCCTGTCGCAGCGCACCACCTGGCAGGACGAGGCCGCCGCCTACGACGAACTGTGCGAGATCGGCGACTGGGACGCGATTATCGCGGCACCCACCGAGGCCGTGGCCCACGCCATCCGCCGCAGTAATTACCCCGAGAGCAAGGCCCCGCGTATTCAGGAAACCCTGCGCCGCATCCGCGACTCGCCGGGCGGCTACAACCTGGAATTTTTGCGCGACATGCCCAGCAAGGACGCATTGAAGTGGCTGACGGACCTGCCAGGAGTCGGGGTCAAAACGGCCAGTCTGGTGCTGCTGTTCAACTATGCCCACCCGGTTTTTCCAGTGGACACCCATGTCCACCGCATCACCACCCGTGTCGGCGCAATTCCGCTCATGGGCGAGCAGGCGGCCCACCGCGCGCTCTTGAAGGTGCTGCCCGAGGATCCGCCCTTCCTGTACGAACTGCACCTGAACCTGCTCCGGCACGGCCAGCAGGTGTGCCAATGGAGCCGTCCGAAATGCGGCGTGTGCGTTCTGCGGGAGCGCTGCGACGCGTTCGCCCTGTTTGGGGATAAGGTGCCGAGTTTCAGCGAGACCAAGACGAAGGGGAAAGGAACGGCGACGAGGAAACGGACGTAAGCGGCTAGTGGGCTTTGGCGGCTTTCCGTTCACATCCGATCCCCCATTTCCCGCCCCCAGACGCGGTACACTGTGCGGCTGTGACGCGCCCGCCTCTGTGCTGATTCCAAGCCATTTCCGGGGCCGCCGCGCGCACACCCCGGAGGAGTTTTGAGTTACTGGCGCAATACAATCAAGCCTTTGCTGGACGATGAAACAGGGACGATGTTCAAGCACGCCCCGGTGCGCGTGACGCTGGCCTTTCCCAACCGCTACAGCGTGGGCATGGCCTCGCTGGGCTTTCAGGTCATCTACCGCATGTTCAACAACGAGGACGGTGTGGCCTGTGAGCGGGCCTTCCTGCCCGAGGACGTGGACGCCTTCGAGAAGCTGGGCCAGCCGCTGCCCACCGTGGAAACCGGGCGCGAGGCGGGCGACTGCGAACTGTTCGCCATGAGCGTGTCCTTTGAACTGGACCTGACCAACATCATCCGCCTGCTGGACGTGGCTGGAATTCACCCCCTGCGCGCACAGCGCGACGACACCGACGCCATCGTGATGATCGGCGGGCCGCTGACTTCATCTAATCCGTATCCGCTCTCTCCCTTCGCGGACGTCATCGTGATCGGTGACGGCGAGCAGATCATCCCGGTGGTCTCCGACGCGCTGCGCGAGGCCGCCTCCCGCGAGGATTTCTACGACCTGATCGACGGCATGCCGGGAATTTTCCTGCCCGCGCGGCACACGCACGAGCCGACGTGGGCCACCGCGCCCAAGGAACTGCTGCCCGCCTACAGCCAGATCGTGACGCCGCACAGCGAACTGAGCAACATGTTCCTGGTGGAAGCCCAGCGCGGCTGCCCGCGCCCCTGCACCTTCTGTCTGGCGCGCACCATGTACGGCCCCAACCGCAACAACGGCGGCCAGGAACTGCTGGACGTGATTCCCGACTGGGCGCAGAAGGTGGGGCTGGTGGGCGCGGCCCTCTCCGACTTTCCGCACACCAAGTTCGTGGGGCGCACGCTGACTGAGCGCGGTGTCAAGCTGGGCGTCAGTTCCATCCGGGCCGACACGGTGGACGAGGAACTGGCCGAGATCCTGAAGGCGGGCGGCCTGCGCACCTTCACGGTGGCGAGCGACGCACCCAGCGAACGCCTGCGCCGCTGGCTCAAGAAGGGCATCACCACCGAGGATCTGCTCAAGACCGCGCAGATCAGCCGTGACCTGGGCTTTTCGGGCCTCAAGGTCTACATGATGATCGGGCTGGGGCCGGAGAACGATGACGACATCAGCGAGCTGATCGCCTTCACCAAGGAACTGGCGGGCATCAACCGCATCGCGCTGGGTATCTCGCCCTTCGTGCCCAAGCGTCACACGCCGCACTTCGCCGATCCTTTTGCGGGCGTGGGCGTCATCGAGGGGCGGCTCAAGCGCATCCAGAAGGAGCTGCGCCGCACCGCCGAACTGCGCAACGTCTCCGCAAAATGGGCCTGGGTGGAAAGCGTGATCGCGCGTGGTGGCCCCGAAATCGGCATGGCCGCGTACTCCATCTACCGCAACGAGAGCATCGGCGCATGGAAGAAGGCGCTGGATGAAGTGGGCTGGGTCGACGAGTTCGGCGGCAACGACGCCTCGCTGATCACGCTGCCACCCGGCCAGTACGCGGCGCGCGAGGTCAGCGCCCACGCCGAGGGCCTGGCTGTTTAAGCCACCTCACCTTCTCCCCCTCTCCAGCTCACGGGGAGGGGATTTTTTGTGTCCCCCCTCCGCCGATTGGCCGATGCACCCGCCGTCTCCGTGTGTTCTAGTCACGCATGGAATCCACCGCCGCTGCCCCCTTGCCCCACGCGCCAGACCTTCAACTGCGCGAGGGCCGCGCCGCCGACTTCCCGCGTCTGGCTGCCTTTCTGAGTGCGGCCCATCCCGACGCACCCAGATCGGTGGAGGATCTGGAGCGGCTGGAAGCGGGCCAGTCCCCCGACGAACCGCACCGCCGCCTGCTGACCCTGCGCGGCGGCGAGATCGTGGGGCTGGCCGAGACCGGCGTGCCGCGCATGGACGGCCACTCCGGCTGGCTGGAAGTCCTGATTCGGACCCGAATGGAGGAGGCGGGCAGTGAGTTGGCCGAAGCGTTGCTGAGGCTGGCCGAGGAATATGCCCAGTCCCTCGGCGCAAGCACGCTGATCTCCCACGTCCACGAGAACTGGTGGGAACACGACTTCCTGCGGGCGCGCGGCTACGCCGAGCATGACCGCATGTGGCACAGCACGCTCGATCTGCGGACGCTGGATTTTGCCCGCTTTGCCGAGTCCGGAGCGCGGGTGGCGGCCTCGGGCGTGACCATTCAGCCGCTCTCGAATCTTGGGGATTTTGACGAGGCGCAGCAGCGCCGCTTCTATGATTTGGTGGCCGCGCTCTTGCGTGACGTGCCTAGCACCACGCCCGTCAGCGTGTGGTCCTTCGAGGTCTGGCAGCGCCGCGCGGGCGTGAAGCTGTTGCCAGAAGGCGTGTTCATCGCCGTAGCACCGAACGGCAGGTGGGTGGGCCTGAACGAACTGTACCTGCCCATCCCCACGCGCCCTGGCACCCTGCACAACGGCCTGACCGGCGTGCTGCCGGGGTGGCGCGGCCACGGCGTCGCGCTGGCGCTCAAGCTGGCCGCCGCCCGCGCCGCGCTGGCACGGGGCTTCACGCATTCACGCACCGGGAACCACAGCGTCAACCGGGCCATGCTGGCGGTGAACGACCGGTTGGGTTTTGTCCGTGAGGGTGCGCGGGTCACGCTGCGGCGCGACGTGGAGCGGGGTTCGGCTACTCCCGCCACTGCTCACGCTGGTACTTGATGCGGTAGCGGCTGCGGCTGGCCGCCTCGATCAGGTCGGTGGGCGTGTGGATCTCCGGGCCGGTGCTGGCCCCACCGACACTGGCCCGCAGGGGCAGATCGCGGTACGTCATGGCGTCCAGCGACAGCTGCACCCGGCGCGTCAGGTCCGCCAGTTCAGGGGGGGACGTGTTGTACAGCAGCACGGCGAACTCGTCCGGCCCCCAGCGGAAGATCAGGTCGCCGCGGCGTTTGTGCGCCATGATGCGCCCGGCCAGTTCGCGCAGCAGTTCGTCTCCAGCGGCGTGGCCGTAGGTTGCGTTGACCTTGCGAAAGCCGCTGAGGTCCACCAGCAGCAGGCCCAGCGGGCGGCTCTGGCGGCCCTGCCAGCGGCCCTCGACGGCTCGGGTGAAGGCCAGCCGGTTGCCGAAGCCCGTGAGGGGATCGCGCACGCCCGTGTTGCGCAGGGTCCACCAGCGCTCCAGCATGACCAGTCCGGTGCCCAGCACCGCGCACAGCGACAGCGTGACGCCGGGCAACAGCGTGTTGAGCAGCCAGTACGGCACCGACAGGGCCAGGGCCAGCAACGCAATCCAGAAGCCCCACAGCCCCCCCGCCAGCACGGCGGCGACGGCGGCCAGCACGCCAACCAGCGTGATGGTCCAGCGCGGCAGCGAGGCGAACGGCGGGCTGAGCAGGCTGGATACCGCCCGCGCCTGCAACTGCACCCCGGATAGCACCTGTCCGCTCACGTCGCGCACGGTGGGGCCGGACACGCCGCTGGCGCTGAGGCCCAGCACGACCACCCGGTTTTGCACGTCGCCGTAGCGGATGGTGCCGTTGACCACGTCCCGGAAAGGAATGACCGGCAGACGCTGCGGATCGGGCGCGCTGTAGCGCAGGATGCGTGGGGTCAGGTCCAGCGGGACGCTGCGCCCCGCCGCCACCGCCAGCTGGCGCGCGAAGCTGGGAGCCAATCCGTCTGGCGCATCTGGAACCGGGTAGGCGGTCTGAAACCACCGCACGATGCCGTCCCGGCTCAGGTTCAGGGCGCTGACGCCGGTGGGCGAGCGCCAGTCGGGCCGCAGGACGCTGGATTCGCCCGGCGCCGTCGCCAGCACCACGTTGGGACGGCTGAATACGGCAGCCAGCCCCGCGTCGTTGCGCGCCGGATCGCCCAGCAGCACGTCGATGCCGATGGCCGCGGCCCCGGCCTGTTCCAGCGTATCCAGCGCCTGCCGGTACAGCTCGCGCGGCCAGCTGCCGATGCGCCCGTAATCGCGCAGCGTCGCGTCGTCGATGCCGACCACCACCACGCGCGCGTCCGGAGCACTGGGCAGCGCGCGGTTCAGGGCGTCCCACAGCAGGGTATTGACCGGACCAGTCCAGGCCAGGGCCGCCGCCAGCACCGCCGCGAGCAGCACGGTGTAGCGCCGTATCGGGCGGCCCCCACCGATGCGCCCAGCGGCCACGTCAGGGAAGCTGAGCATGGCTCCGGTTGCCCGCGCTGTCCTGCAGGGTCAGCTGCGCCGACGCGCCGGGTGAAGGCAGCGGCACCGACCAGGAAAAGCGGCCACCGGTACGGGGGTCCACCCAGCGTCGGTACCGCTGCCCCCCCACCTCCAGGGTCAGGCCGACGCGCGAACCTCCGGCATCGGTGACCACGCCGCTCACGGTCAGGAGGCGACCCACGCGCGTCACCGACAGGTTCCCCAGCTGCGGGGGCGTGCGGTCCACCGTGACGGTCTGCCGGCGCGTCAGCGTCTGCCCGTAGCGCTGGGCGCGGACGGTCACGGTGTACTGGCCCTCGGGCAGCGCCGTCTTCAGACGCTCCAGGCGAAAGGTGCCGTTCTCCCCCGTCAGGGGAAGGGTCTGTCCGGCGACGGTCAGCGTGACCTGCGCGTCGGGCAGGCTGCGGGCGGCAAGCGCCAGCTCCTGCAGGCTGCGGCCCGGCAGGTCCAGCGCCAGCGTCAGAGGCTGCGCCCGCGCCGCGTCCTGCGCGATGTTGAAGCGGTCCACGGCGTCGAGCTGCAGCGGCAGCAGCCCGCCACCGGCGCCGCGCTGCTGGTCCTGCCCGACCACCCCTTCCGCACCCCCCGGTCCCGCCGCCTGACCGGGCAGCGCCACCTGACCGTCAAACACCTTGACCAGGCCGCTGGCGTCCACCCGGAACACGGTGCCGCGCACGGCTGTACTGACCACCGGCGTGTCGATGCGGTACCCGCCCTGGCCCTTTTCCACCACGTTCCAGGCAGTGCCCTTTTCCAGCTTCAACAGCACCTCACGGCCCGCGCTGGTGCGCTCGATGCTCAGCACCTTCAGTTCGCTCTGGGCATTCAGGCGCAGGTAGCCGCCCCCGCTGAAGCCGATCTCGGCCCAGGCGTCTGCTCCGGTGTTCAGCGCCGTGCCGGCGGTCAGATCATCCCCCAGTCCCGCCAGCCGCGTATTGCCGCGTTCCAGCAGCCTGACCGGACCGCGCACCGCCTCCACGGTGGCCGCGCCCAGCCCCCGGAACTGCGCGGCGTACCACGGGTCAGTCTCCCGAAAGGCGCTGAATCGGCCGCTGTCCAGCGCCACCTGCTGCCCCGCCCCCACCTCGACGGTCTGGCCCCTCAGCGCAATACGCAGACGTCCGGCGATCACCGCGACCCGCCTTTCGATGGGGCCCAGATCGACCCGCAGCTGGCCTGGGCCGTCCATCACCACATGATGGCCCGCAACGTGCACGGCGACCGGCCCCCGCAGAAAGAACCGGCCCGACAGCAGATCGGCCTCGTCCTGGTAACGCCGCAACTCGGACGCGCTTCCAACGATCAACTGCCCCTGCCGGCCTTCCCGCAAGACCGCCCGGCCCGTGCCTGTCCGCAGCCGGGTGGTGATCTCGGTGGCGGCACTCTGCGCCTGCCAGATGCCGCCCGGCCCACTGATCTCCACCCGGCCCTGCGCGTTCAGCAGGCTGGGCGGCGCTCCCCCACCGGAGGCGGAAGCTCCTGCAGGCGGCGGTGTCTGCGCGCCCCCCAGGCTACCCAGGCCGAACCACAGGGCCAGCGCCGCAAGGCCTCGGCCCCGGGGTCGCCTGCTCTGGGTGCCCTGGGGGGCCACAGAACCACCGGGAAGCGTGTTCACCATCTCGCCGCCCAGTTTACGAGAAAAACCAGACAATAGGCGAAGCCAAGGTATACTAAAGGGCGTGCTTGTTGCTGTGCAGGACGCCATCAAAGATTACGGTCCCGCCACCGTACTTTCAGAGGTCACTTTTGCCGTCAGGGGCGGCGACCGCATCGGTCTGGTGGGCCGCAACGGGGCGGGCAAGACCACGCTGCTGCGCCTGCTGACCGGTCAGATCCTGCCGGACGGTGGCAGCGTGCGCCGCGCGCCAGGGGTACGGGTGCGCTCGTTGCAACAGGACCCGGTCTTTGAAAAGCATTCGACGGTGGACAGCGTGCTGAACGCTGCCTTCCACGATCTGGACGAGCTAGAGGCCGAATTGGACCGGGCCGCGCAGGCCATGGGTGCCGGAACGCCCGAGAGCATCCTGAGACACGAGGAGATTCTGGAGCACTACGTCCGGCGCGGCGGCTTCGAGCGCCGCAGCCGCAAGGACGCCGTGACGCTGGCCTTCGGGTTCCGGGGCCGCGAGGGCACGCTGGCCGAGAGCCTCAGCGGCGGCGAGCGCACCCGCCTGGGGCTGGCGGCGCTGCTGGTGGAAAACCCGGACGTGCTGCTGCTGGACGAACCGACCAACCACCTGGACATCGTGATGGTGGAGTGGCTGGAAAATTTCCTGGGCCGCTACCCCGGCGCGGTGCTGGTGATCAGCCACGACCGGACTTTTCTGGACCGCGTGACCAACGAAACCGCCCACCTGCGCGGCGGCACGCTGCGGACCTACCCCGGCAACTACAGCGCGTTCCGCGCCGCGCTGGACGCCGAACTGGAGCAGCAGGCCGCCCGCGCCGTGCAGGACGCCCGCCAGATCGCCAGTCTGCAGAGCAGCGCCGACCGCATGAAGATCTGGGGCCTGGGCATGAGCAAACTGGCCCGGCGCGCGGCGGCCATGCAAAAACGCGTGGACCGCATGCAGGCCCGTGCCACCGCCGCCCCGCCGCCGGAGGAGCGCAGCGCCCGCATCACCTTCCACGCGCCCGGCAGCGGCGACATCGTGCTGGACGCGCGCCATCTGACGCGGCGGATTCCCGTCGAGGGCGGGCAGACCCGCCTGCTGTTCGAGGACGTGAACGTGCAGGTGCGCCGGGGCGAGCGCGTTGCCATCATCGGGCGCAACGGGGCGGGCAAGACCACGCTGCTGCGGACGCTGCTGGGCCTGGAACAGAGCGACGATTCACGCGGCAAGGTGCTGACCGGCGCACGGGTGGGCGTGGGCTACTACGATCAGGCGCTGCGCGGCGTCTCGCCCGATCAGACCCTCTACGACGTGGCCCGCGAATACGTGCAGAAAGACCCACAGGCCCACGATCTGCTGGGCACCTTCATGTTCCCCTATGACCAGCACGACAAGCCCGCCCGCATCCTCTCCGGCGGCGAGCGGGCGCGGCTGGCGCTGCTGAAGCTGGCGCAGGAGGACCGCAACCTGCTGGTGATGGACGAGCCGACCAACCACCTGGACATGGAAATGGTGGAGGCCCTGGAAATCGCCCTGGAGGATTTTGACGGCACGCTGCTGATGGTCAGCCACGACCGCGCCTTTATTGAGGGACTGGCCGACCGCATCTGGCTGATCGAGGACGGCGTGTTCTACGAGTACCCCGGCTGGGAGGACTACCGTGCCAAGCACCGCACCCTGGCCGAACTGGAGGCCGAGGAGCAGCGGGAAGCGGCACAGGCCGAGGCAAAGGCGGCGCCCAGGGTTACGGCCCCGAAAGGCAAGGGGCTGTGGCATCTGAAGCGCGAGGTGGAGGCCATCGAGGCCGACATCGCCCGCCTGGAAACCGAACTGGAAGCCGCCCATGCTGCGCTGAGCAGCGCCCCCCCCGGCGCCGACTTCACCGAGCTGGGCCAGACCGCGCACGACCTGGAACTGGCCCTGGAACGCAAGATGGAAGAGTGGGGCGAAAAGGGCGCGGAGGTTGAGGATAAGGAGGGCTGAGCGCTTGGAGCAGGCAAAAGAAAACGCCCCCCGCAATGGGGGGACGCCTGTTTCAATTCAGTAAATGACTCAGGAGTGTTACTTAGTTCACCGGCTCGAGGATGATGTAGTTGATCTTGGTGTTCTTGCCACCCTTGGCGTCAAGGGTCATCACGCCGCCGGTGACGGTGACTTCCTTGGTGGCCTTCTGGAACAAGTTGGTCTGAGTGGGAATGAACTTGTTGATCAGGTTCACGCCTTCAACGTTGATGGTGTGCTCGCTGTTCGTATTGTTCGCGTTTGTGCTAGCACTTGCGTCACCCACGCTGACGGTCACTTTGTACTTGCCGTCAGCCATCTTGTACTCGAAGGCGCCAGCAGTCTTAGTGCCCGTGAAGCACGTGTTGCCCGAAGTGGGTGAGCCGCACTGCATGTTGATCTGGGTAAGCTGGGCGGGCTCCGCTCCGGGCGCAGCCACAACCCCAGAGGTGGGACGGACGTTGTCAGACATATCCAGAGGAACAGGGGTCGCTGATCCAACGCTCTCTTCTGTGATCCAGCCGGTCATGCTGGCGGCGGTGTAGGCAGCGCCAGAGTTGGTCTCGTAACCGGCCACCGGAGAAGTGGCAGGCGCGAAGTTGATCTTGACCGTTGGGCGGGTGCCAGGGTTCGTATCGGCGGGCTCAACAGTAATTTTGATTGTGGCGGACTTCGTAGTGTTCACAGTGGAGGTGGCGGTGATGTCAGCCGTGCCCACCGACTTACCGGTCACCACGCCAGCAGTGCTCACAGAAGCCACTGCATCATTGCTGCTCTTGAACGTAAAGGTCTGAGCAGGGGTGTTGGTCCCGGTAGCCACTGGCTTGACCGTGGTGGTTCCGCCAACCTTGATGGTGGCAGGTGTCGCCGTAACAGTGACCGCAGTCACGGTGGCTGCTGGCTTAGGCGTGGGCGCCGGGTTACAAGCCACGATGGCGATAGAAGCGGTCAGGGCCAGGGCGATGGTGGCGGGGCGGCGGACAGAAGAAAAGTTAAACATAGTTAAGCCTACCTTTAAGAATAAAGTGCGAGGGGCGAAGGGAATTGGACTGCGGTTGGTATCCTAACATGCATTTTCATTGGACTGTGCTTCATGAAAACTGCATCTCTTCCACCGACTTCAGTCAGACCGATCAGGATCGAAACCGCTCCTTTCCTCTTCCGATGGGGCAGCGGCAACGGCACTATACGGTGCTCACTCTTGCCTCTCGCGAAGAAATGCGGCCTGTGCGGGCAAGGCGCACGGCTCATCAATTCGGCGGCGAGGGAGAGCGGACAGCATTGATGCTTGTCCCCCATTCTCCCCGCCGGGCGTTACCAAAACGTGAAATCTGAGTTCAATCAGACCTGACTGGAATGGCCACGCCTGGATTTACGGCGTCGTTGGACTGCCCTTCTCCGCTGGGGAACCGGCCCGCAGGGTCAGCGTGAAGACAAAGGCCGCCGCTACCAACCCCAGTCCCAGGAAGTAGGCGGACCGCAGGCCCTCGGCCAGCGCCGCGCCGCCGTTGGCGATGGCCGCCTCGCCGATCAGCAGGGCCATGACGGTCACGCCCAGCGCCCCGCCCATCTGCCGGGCAAACAGGACGCCGCTGGTCACGGCCCCCAGCTCGCCCTTGCCCGCCGCGCCCTGCGCCGACAGCAGCAGCGTGAGCATGGAAAAGCCCATGCCACTGCCGACCACGAAGCCCAGCGCGGAGGTGACCCACAGCGGCGAGTGGACCGTGAAGGTCAGCGCGGCGAAAACCACCACCAGCACCGCAAACCCCAGCTGCGAGATGCGGGCCAGCGGGATGCGCTTCATCAGTTGCGCGGCCAGGATGCTCGCCAGGGTCCAGCCCACCAGCGCCGGGGTCAGGATCGCGCCCGCTGCCGTCGCGCCCCGGCCCGTCACGCCCTGGGCATACAGCGGCAGGTAGGCGATCACGCCGAAGTACGCCGCCCCCGCCAGCAGGTTTCCGGCAAAGGCCACCAGCGGAATCTTCTCGCGCAGGGCCGACATGGGCAGCAGGGGGGCCGGGTGGCGGCTTTCCACCCACAGGGCGCCCGCCAGAATCAGCACCCCCGCCCCCACCACCCACCACTGCTTGAGCTCCAGCCCCCAGATCAGCAGGCCGCTGCCCGCCGTGAACAGCGCCGCGCCCGCCCAGTCCAGTTTCGCCCGCTGCCGCTCGCCCGACTGGCGCAGGTAACGGGCCACCATCCAGAACGCGGCCACCCCGAACGGCAACGACACGAAAAAGGTCCAGCGCCAGGACCAAGTCTCGGTCAGCCAGCCGCCCAGCAGCGGCCCCACCAGCCCGCTGATGCCCCACACGCCGCTGAAGAAGGCCTGCACCCGTCCGCGCTGCTCCAGGGTGTACAGCTCGCCCACGATGGTCAGCGCGATGGACAGCAGCGCCCCCGCCCCCAGCCCCTGCAAGGCCCGCGCGCCGATCAGCCAGCCCATGTTCTGTGCCGCCCCGCACAGCACGCTGCCCAGCAGGAACAGCGCCATGCCTGCCAGGTACAGCTTCTTGCGCCCCACGATGTCCGAACCTCGCCCCCACAATGGGCTGGACACGGTGCTGGTCAGCAGGTACGCCGCGAAGGGCAGGGCGTACAGCGCCTCCCCGCGCAGGTCCTGAATCACGCTGGGCATGGCGCTGGCAACCACGCTGGATTCCAGCGCGTTCAGGAAGACCCCCAGGATCAGGCCCACGGTTGCCAGCTTGCGGGCCTGGTCCAGCGCGGCCTGAGCGGAAGAGGCGGGGGCAGCGGCGGTGGGCGGCGGAGTCACGCGGGTCAGGGTACGCCTGCGCCGGGGCCAAGACCATAGGCCGGCCAACACCCGGCTGCAAAGCAGGGCACAGATGAAGGATCACGCAAGCCGCTTCGCGCACGGGCGCTGCCCCGCCTCAGCGGGTCTTGGGTTGCAGGGTCAGCACCTGAATCTCGCGCACCACACCCAGTTCGCGCAGGCGCTCCGGGTCCAGATCACCGGCCCCGGCCAGGGCATCGGCCTTCTTACGGTCCACGGTGGCCACCTCCAGCGCGGCAGCGTCACCGAAAACCTCGCGGAAGCGCTCCAGCGGGTACTCGACGCGGCGCGAGACCTTCAACACGGCGCGGTACAGCTCTGTCTCGGCGCGTTCGCCGCTGGCGAGGGCCGCCTTGAGCTGCGCGCCCAGCGCCTCACGCTCGGCCTCCAGGCCCTGAATGGTGTCGCGCAGCATGGCGTAGCGTTCGAGCAACTCCTCCAGGCCCGGTTCCTGATGGGGCAGCTCTCCAGACGGATCGGTCATGCCCAGAGAATAGAGCGGATAAGATCAGGGGCGATGACCGATTCACCTGTTCCGCAGACCACCGAGCCGTCCACCGCCCAGCTGGAACGGCGCATCCTGGACGCCATCCGCCGGGGCGCCAGCATGGCGGACATCGCGGCCCTGCGCCACCACACCGAGATCCAGACGCCTGCCGGGGCCATCGAGGCCCTGAAAGACGGCAACGCCCGCTTCTTCAGCGGCAAGAGCGGACGGCCCGAGCTGGACGTCAACGAGCGCCGGGCGCAGATCATGGGCCAGACGCCCTACGCCGCGATCCTGGCGTGCAGCGACAGCCGCGTGCCGGTGGAGCTGGTGTTCGACGTGGGCCTGGGTGACCTGTTCGTGGTGCGGGTGGCGGGCAACGTGGTGGGCGAGAGCGAACTGGGCACGCTGGAATACGCCATCGAGCACCTGGACGTGCATCTGGTGATGGTGATGGGCCACGAGTCCTGCGGCGCGGTGGCCGCCGCCCTGCTGCCGCCCGAGCAGCTGGCGCAGGAGCCGGCCAACCTGCAGGCCATCATCCAGCGGATCTCTCCCAGCCTGGAGGGGCTGCCGCGCATCCGCGACAAGAAGGCCCGCATGCGCGAGGCGGTGCTGAACAACGTGCGCCACCAGGTGCACGCCCTGCGTCAGGAGTCGGTCATTCAGGCCGCCGAGGGCCGGGGCCAGATTCAGGTGATCGGCGGCTACTACGAAATCGGCAGCGGTGCGGTGGACTTCCTGATCGACGACGCGGATTTGCAGCCGTAACTGGGTGGATGGTTGATGGTAGATGGAAAACAGCTCTTGACCATCTCCCATCAACCCTGACCCATCAACTTTCTAGATCACGAACTCACCCGCCCGCATCACCGGCTCGCGGCTGCCGTCCTTGCCGATGCCGTCCACGTCCATCTCGCCGCTGCCGATCATCCAGTCCACGTGGGTCAGGCTGTCGTTGCCGCCCCTGGCGTTGAAGTCCTCCACGTTCATGTCCACGCCACCCTGCACGTTGAAGCGGTAGGCGTTGCCGATGGCGATGTGGCTGGCCGCGTTCTCGTCGTACAGCGTGTTGAAGAAGAACAGGCCGGACCTGGAAATCGGGCTGCTGTTCGGCACCAGCGCCACCTCGCCCAGCCGGTGGCTGCCCTCATCGGTGTCGATCAACTGCTCCAGGGTGGCCTGACCCCGCTTCGCGGCGGCGCTGACGACGCGCCCATCCTTGAATTCCACCCGGATGCCGTCCAGCAGCGTGCCGTTGTACGACAGCGGCTTGGTGCTGACCACCACGCCGTCCACGCGCTCGCGGTGCGGGGCGGTCCAGACCTCCTCGGTGGGAATGTTGGCGGTGAAGGTGATGCCGCCGGGGGTGTCCGCCGCGCCGCCACCCCACAGGTGCCCCTCGGCCAGGCCCACGGTCAGATCGGTTTCGCCGCCCCTGAAATGCAGGGCCGCGTACTGCTTGGCGTTCAGCACCTCGCGGCGGCGCTTGAGGTTCGCCAGATGCTCCTGCCACGCCGCCACAGGGTCCGGCTGGTCGGCGCGGGTGGCCGCGAAGATGGCGTCCCACTGCTTCTCCACAGCCTCGTCGGCAGACGAGTCGGGGAACATCAGCTCGGCCCAGGCAGGCACCGGGGCGCTGATCAGGTTCCAGTTCAGGCGGTTGGTCATGACCTGCTCGGTGTACGGCTTGCGGTAGGCGGCCAGCGCCCGCTGGTGGGTGGTGACCCGCTCGGCGTCCACGCCGCCCAGCAGGTTGGGGTTGGTCGCGCGAATGGCGATCACCGCGCCGCCCGCGTTCGCGGTTTCGGTCTCGGCGTCCACCCGCCACCGGCTGATGGTGTCGAAGGTGCCGTCGGGGGCCAGCTCGAAGCGGGCCAGCACCACGTCGTCGTCGTCCCAGCGCACGTCCACGAAGGACGCGCCTGCCGCGTAGGCCTCACGCACCACCGCGCGGGCCAGCGGCGCAGTGTCCACCGGGGCCTGCACCAGCACGCGCTGGCCCTCACGCAGGCCCAGGCCGACGCGCACGGCCAGCCGAGCGTAATTCTGCAACTTCTCCTCGAATGTCAGACTCATAGCGGGGAGAATAACGCGCCGCCCACGAAGAGCCGGGAGATTAAGGGGGAAATGAAAAAAGCTCCCACGCGGGGAGCCTCTTCTCGAACAGGGCGCGCTTAGACGGCCAGCACCTGACGGCCATCGTAGTACCCACAGCTGGGGCAGATGTGGTGCGACAGCTTCTTGGCGTGGCACTGGGGGCACTCGGACAGGTTGGGGGCGGTCAGCGCGTGGTGGCTGCGGCGCATGTCGCGCTTGCTCTTGCTGGTCTTCTTCTTGGGAACGGGATGTTTAGCCATGTCGTGATTCTCCTCTTGCCGGGCGTTTCTCGCCAGGACGCATTCTGCCCGCCATCTTGCGCTCAGGGACAGGCCTAAAGCAGCGGGCGAGACAACAGGCGGGAGTATAGCACGGCAGAGCGTTTGGGCGAGATGAACCTCGGAAGCAACTGGGCGCTTAGCCTGCGGCGTCCACCACCGCCCGTTCCGCCGCGTCGGCCAGAGCGTCCAGACTGGCGGTCTCGGCCACCGTCACGCGGGTGAACCCGGCGTCGCGGGCGGCGTCGGCGGTCTGCGGTCCCATGGCGGCCACAGGCATGTTCAGCGGATTGAAGTCCGCGTCGGCCAGGGCCGCCAGATGGCGCGCCGCGCTGCCCGAGGCCAGGGTGATAACGGCGGCGTTCTTCAGGCGCTCCAGCTTGTTCAGGTCGGGCGCAGCGGCCTCGGTGCGGTACAGCTCGGCCCGCGTATAGACGATGCCGCGCGCCTCCAGGCCCTTTTGCAACTCGTCCTCGGCCAGCTGGGAGGTCAGGTGCAGGGCCGCTTCGCCCGGCTGTAAAGGCAGTTCGGCGGCCAGATGACGGGCGCCGGGGGTGGACGGCACAAAGTCGGCGCGCACGCCGCGTTCGGCCAGACTGCGCGCGGTGCTGGGGCCGACGGCAGCGATATTCAGGTGAGCCAGGGCGCGGGCGTCCAGCCCCGCCGTGTCCAGCAGCGCGAACAGTGCCGTGACCGCCTGATTGCTGGTCAGCAGCAGCCACCCCGCGCCGTCCCGCAGGGCGCCCAGGGCCGCCTCTCCCCCATCGGAGGCCGCCTCGAAGCGGATCAGCGGCACCTCCAGCACGTCCGCGCCGCGCGCCCGCAGCACGTCACTCAGGGCGCTGGCCCCATCACGGGTGCGGGTCACCGCCACCGTTTTGCCGCTCAGGGGGCCGCCGAAGCCCGGCATATTGTCGAACCAGCGCAGGGTGTCCCGCAGCTTGACCACCTCGCCCACCACGGTCACGGCGGGGGCTTCCAGGCCAGCCTCCCTGACCGCCTGGGCGATGGTCTCCAGCGTGCCCGTCGCCACGCGCTGCTGGTGGGTGGTGCCCCACTGCACGGTGGCGGCGGGGGTCTGCGGATCACGTCCGGCGGCGATCAGCTCGGCAGCGATGCTGTCCAGATTCCGCACGCCCATCAGAAGCAGCAGGGTGTCCACGCCCGACAGCCGCTCGTACTGTGCGCCGCCCTCGCGGGTGTTGCCGGTCAGCACGGCGAACGAGCGGGCCACGCTGCGGTGCGTGACGGGAATGCCGGCGTAGGCCGGGGCGGCGATGGCGCTGGTCACGCCAGGGACGATCTCGAAGGGAATCCCGGCCTCCGCGCAGGCCTCGGCCTCCTCGCCGCCGCGCCCAAAAACGAACACGTCGCCGCCCTTAAGACGCGCCACGCGCTGGCCGCCGTTCTCCTGCGCCGTCTGCACGATCAGCGCGTTGATCTGCTCCTGGGTGATGTACTCGCTGAATCCTTTTTTGCCCACGTACACGGTGCGGGCGTCCGGGCACCAGCGCAGCAGCTCAGGGTTGGCGAGGTAGTCGAACAGCACCACGTCGGCGTGCTGAAGGGCATGCTGGCCGCGCAGGGTGAGCAGGCCGGGATCGCCCGGCCCGGCCCCGATCAGGGAGACGAAAGCGCGGGAAGTGGTGGAAGCCTGAGTCATATTGCTTAAGCTAGCGGGCCGGGGCGGGGACAAATGCGGGGCGCTACGCTGGCGGGGTGAACACGGATGTCTTGACCCGGCTGGCCCACGCGGAAGCCACGGCGCACGCCCGCTATGGGCGAACAGGCGAGGTGGCGCAGTTCGGCCCGCTGGTGGCCGTCCACGCCGGGCCGAATCTGCCGGTGGACACGGCGTGGCACGACGGCACGCACCCCTTCACCGCCGCCGACCTGGAGGCGTTCGAGGCGTTCAGCGTCCGGTACCGGCAGCCCGCCACGCTGCACCTGCTCTCGGCCTTTGCCGCTCCGGTGTTGTCACTTCTCCGAGAACGGGGGTATGGGCTGGAGTATGTCCTGCACGCCTATGTTCACGATCTGGCGAATCTACCCGAGCAACCTCCGATTCAGATTCGCGCGGAGGAGGCCGGCGCCTGGGCCGCCCTGGCCGCGCGGGGGTTCGGGCCAGGGGCGGAAGAAATCATGTCGGTGGTGGCGCACGCGCCGGGAACGCGGCTGTTTGTGGCGGAGATGAACGGCATGCCCGCCGCCACCGCCGCCCTAAGCGTCACCGGGGACGTCGCCGCCTTTCACGGCACGGCCACGTTCCCTGAGTTTCGTGCGCGAGGACTCCAGACCGCGTTGCTGGCCCACCGCCTGCAGGCCGCCTCAGGGGCCGGAGCGGACCTCGCCAGCGTGTTCGTGACGCCGGGCAGTGGCAGCGAACGCAACGTGCAGCGGGCCGGCTTCCGGCTGGTGGGAGCGCGGCTGACGCTGACGCGGCAGGATTAAGGATTAGTGACGGTCAGGAACCGTCTGCTGGTCAGCCCAGGACAGCACCCGTTCCATGGGCAGCCAGTCACTGCCGTAACTGTTGTAGTGCGCGGTCTCGATCACGCCGTCAGCGCCGATCAGAAATTCGGCGGGCATCCGCAGCAGTTCGCCGTCGTCCTTGAGGGCGCTGGCGCCCATCATGCGGAAACCCTGAATCATCGTCGACAGGTTGCGGGGATCCAGAGTGCCCTTAAGGCTCATGCGCAGGCCATACCGGTCATAGGTCTCGTCGTTCGGATCGGCCAGCACCGGGTACGGCGGGCGCTGTCTGCCGATGCCGCTCGACAGGTCTTCCAGCGGGCTGCCCCACACCGAGACGATCTGTACGCCGCGCGCACGCAGCAGTTCATGCATGGCGATGATCTTGGCGTGATGAGGATTGCACATGGCGCAGGTGCTCTGGCGGTTAAAGACCAGCCACACCGGCTGACCGCGCAGAGCGCTCAGGCGCAGTTCTCCCCCGGCCAGATCCGGCAGACAGAAATCCGGCGCGGCCTGTCCAGCCTTCAACGCGTCGGCCACCTCGCGTGGGGCGGCGGCGTTCTGCGGACGCAAGGCCCCCTCGCGCAGCAGCCGGCTTACCGTCTGGGTCAGGGTGTCCCAGCGCTGCGGCAGCCGCTGCGACATTTCCCCCAGGCTCAGTCCCCGCATCGCTGCGTGATACACCCGCTCCTTGTCCTCGTTTCCCACCATCGTTGACACCGACAGGGGGTTGGCGCTGAAGCGGGAAGAAGGCTTGAGCGCGCGTTCCTCCCGGGTCAGCAAGGCAGCGTGGCGCTCAGCCGTCTCGATGATCTGCTGCGTGGACGTGCTATTGAGCGGCAGTTCGGATGGAGCGTCGGCCCAGAGGGCTGAACTGGTCATGCTGGTTTGCCAGGCCAGCGGCAGCAGGGCTGAAAGTGCACGCTCCTGCGCCACCCCGTCCAATTGCGCGCGCCCCAGGTACCCCCGGTCCAGCAGGAATTCCAGCGCACCCTGCAGGCTGCCGCCCACCTGTTGCGCCTCGGCAATGGTGACCGGATGCACCCCCTGGGCGATCAATGACACGCTCCAGGGGGGCAGCACGCCGCTCCTCAGTCCCACGATCTGCCCCTGCATCAGCCGGAGTGCCGTGTTCAACTGCTGATCGGCGAATGCGAGGTTCAACACTGTGGGACTCTCTTTCGCAGCAACCTGAGACACGGCTTGAAGGACGGGAAGCAACATGGTCCGACTGTAAAAAACTTCACCTTACAGAACCCTTTCTTGAAGAGTGGTCCGCAAGACGCATCAGGCACTTCGCGGACGTGAGCGTACCCCTCAGAAAAATCGATTCCGGGTCAGTAGGCGATATCCGCTGGGCGGCTCCACCCCTGATCGCTGACCGGACCTCAATCAACAGGCAGAACGGTCAGCGATAACCGTCAGGCAACTGGCTCGTTACATTCCTCCTTGCAAAAGTCCCAGCGCCTCCCCATCCACCGGCCCCAGCGGGGAGGGCAGATGATCCAGACCGAAGAAGTGGAGTTCCGTGCCTTCCTCGCCGTCTGGAACGGGCATGCCCTCCCACTCGCGCACCACGTAGACGGCCACCACCTGATAGAACTCGTCGCCATTGGGGAGTTTCTGATAGGTCTGCGGCCCGCTGATGACCGTCAGGAAGTCAGCTTTAAGAGGCGTGAGCTTCGCCTCCTCCCACAGCTCGCGGCGCAGGGTGTCTTCCAGGGCCTCGCCCAGTTCAGCAATGCCGCCCAGGGTGCCCCACCCCCCAGTGTCGGTGCGGCGCTGCAAGAGCACTTCGCCAGCAGCGTTCAGCACCAGCGCACAGACGCCCACCCAGTTGACGGGCGCGTGACCGATCAGCGCACGCAAGTCTCGGACGTAATTCACGCCAGCCACTGCTGCGCTTTGCGGCCCAGCCGGTTTAGAGGCGGCAGATCATTCCTTGAAAAGAACCGCGCTTCGGCAATTTCCACGCCGTCCGGCACCGGGGTTCCACTCCACTCGGTCACGCGGAACAGGGCGGTATAGGCGTAGAACTCGTCGCCGTTCGCCACCTGCGCGAGTCCGGCAGGGCTGAGCAGTTCCAGCAACTCCACCCTCCCCAGGCTCAGGCCCACTTCCTCCAACGCCTCGCGCCGGAGGGTGTCGGGCAGCGCCTCGCCCAGCTCGCTGATGCCCGTGACCAGCCCCCAGTGCTCGGCCCCCACGCGCCGCAGGAGCAGCAGTTCGTCGCAACGGTTGACGATGACGCCCGCCGCGCCCACGAAATTCACGGGCCGCGTGCGATGATCCGGCACAGCCCACCAGCGTAATCAATTGCACTCACCTGAGTATCTTACACACCCAGACCGTTAGCCTGCCGCACCGCGTCGCGCACCGCCGCGCAGACGGCCTCCTGCACCAGCGCGCCCAGCAGCAAGGGATCGGCGGGCGGTTTCGCGCAACTGCTGAGCATGAACGCGGCGTCCCCGTCCCAGTAGGTATGACTGGGGTGGATCACGCGGCCCAGCGCGGCTTGCGCGGCGTCGGCCAGACGGCGGCAGTCGGCCTTGCTTAGCGTGTGCTCGGTCACGACGGCCACCAGGGTGGTGTTCTCCACGTCGCCAGGGGCAAACGACACCGCCCCCGGCCCCGTGCCCGGCCCGGCCAGCACGCCGCCGCGTTCGTCCAGCACGTCGCCGATCGGATTGACCACCGCCAGCGCCCCCACCGAGACGCCGTAACGCTCCAGCATGGCGCTGCCCAGACCGCCGGGCACCGCGCCGGGGCCACCCAGGTACTTGCCCGCCGTCGTGCCGGTTCCAGCGCCCACCCGGCCGCGCGGCACGGGTTCGGAGGAGGCCGCCCGCGCCGCCGCCTCGCCCTCCCGCTCCCCCGGACGCGCCAGCGGATCGCCCACCCCCAGGTCATACACCACCGCCGCCGGCACGAGCGGCACGCGCGCAAACGGCGTCTGGTGGCCCACACCGCGCTCCTCCAGCACGCGCACCACGCCCGACGCCGCCGCCAGCCCGAAGGCGCTTCCGCCCGTCAGCAGCAGGGCGTGAACGCGCTCCACCTTCTTCTCGGGCGACAGCAGCACGCCCTCGCGCGTCGCCGGACTCGGCCCCAGGAACGACGCGGAGGCCACCGCGCCCGCGCCCGGGCACAGGATCACGGTGCAGCCGGTCTGGCCCACCGCGTCTGTCCAGTGACCCACCCGAAAGCCGGGAATGGCCGTCAGGGTCACAGGAGGGTGCGCAGTGCGCGGGAGGCGGGACGCGGGACGGGGCTTGCTGATCCGCCGTCAGTGCAAGGGGGAACTGGCGCGTCTGCTGCCGGTTTTCTCTTCTTTGCCGCGCACTGCGGACCGCGCACCGCCTCCCGCCTCACCCCACCGCCTCCACATACGACTCAATCTGCCGGCGGATTACGTCCAGGCTGCCCTCCCAGAAATCGGGGGCGTGCAGGTCAATGCCAAAGCGGGCAGCCAGGGTCAGGGGACCCTCCTGTCCGGTGGAGGCCAGCAGTTCGTCGTAGCGGGCCTGGAAGTCGGCCTCGATGCCGGCCTCGCGCGCCGCCACGTACTGCGCGTACAGGCCCAGGCCGAACAGCAGGCCGAAGGTGTACGGGTAGTTGTAGAACGCCAGGCTGTAGTAATGCGGCTTGACCGCCCACATGTACGGGTGCAGGGTGTTCAGCACGTCGCCGTAGGTTTCGCGCTGTGCCCAGGTCATCAGCTCGCCAAACTCCTGCGGGTTCAGATCCCCCTTCTCCCGGCGCTCGAACACCGCCCGCTCGAACAGGAAGCGGCTGTGGATGTCCACCACCACCTGCGCGTGGCCCATCAGCGAGGTTTCCAGCACGTACAGGCGTTCGGGGCCGGTGGCGCCTTCCAGCGCGGCGTTCTGCACCACCGTCTCGCAGAAGATGGAGGCGGTCTCGGCCAGCGTCATGGGCGTCTCGCGTTGCAACGGCTCGGCACCGGCCAGACGGGCGTTGTGGTAGCCGTGGCCCAGCTCGTGCGCCAGCGTGGACACGCTGTCCAGGCTGGGGGCGTGGTTCATCAGGATGCGGCTCTTGCCGCGCGTCCAGCGCATGCAAAACGCGCCGCTGCGTTTGCCCTCGCGTGGGCCGGCGTCCACCCACTCACCTTCAAAGGCCTCGGCGGCAAAGTCGCCCAACTGTTCGGAGTAGCTCCGGAACTGCCGCTCCACGAATTCGGTGCCCGCCCCGTACGTCCACTCGGTCTCGCTGTGGCCCAGCGGGGCCAGGATGTCCCACCAGTCCAGCTTTGGTTTGCCCAGCGCCCGCGCCTTGGCGGCAAAGTAACGCCGGAAGTCGGGGAAGGAGCGCACCACTGCGCCCTGCATGGCGTCCAGCGTCTGGCGGTCGATGCCGTGCGTCAGCAGGCTGGGGGCCACCGCGTCCTCGAAGCCGCGTCGGCGGGCCAGCGTGCCCTCCTCGCCCTTGACGCCGTTCAGGCAGGCCGCGAAGACCACTTCCGAGGATTTCCACGCGGCGATCTCGGCCTCGAAGGCGTCGCGGCGCACCGCTTCATCCGCGTCGCTGGCGAGGGCGCGCAGAGCAGTCACCGGCAATGGCTCGCCCCGGAACTCGCCTTTCAGCTGGCTGCTCACGTTGCCCTGCAACTTGGCCCAGCCCCCGGCCCCGCTGGGACGCAGGCGGGCGGCCAGATCCTCCTCGGGCGGCGACATCTGGTGGCGGGCCAGCTTCACGGCGCGGCGCAGAAAGTGCTCGTGCGCCCGCGCTGTCTCGGAAGCCGCCAGCAAGTCCGAGAGCTGTGCGTCGCTCAGGCCGCCCAGCCACGCGGTCAGGCGCGAGCGCAGCGGCCCCAGCGGCAGCGTCAGGGTGGTGAACGCGGCCATGCGGCCCTGCGCCAGCTCGTCGCGGCTGTCGGTGGTCACGAAGGCGTTCAGGTACGCGCCGATGGGGCCGGAGGTGTTGCCCAGGGCGTTCATGGCCTTCAGCACGCGTCCCAGCGTTGCGGGGGTGGGGGCGGGGCCGCCCTTGCCCACCTCCAGCTCCCCGAACAGGGCCTCCAGCCGGCCGATGTCGGCGCCCAGGCCCTCCAGAGCCTGTTCCAGTTTCGGGTCACTCAGGCTGGCGTACAGATCGTCGGTGCGCCAGCGGGGCATTTCAGCCTGGGGTGCGGTGGAAGTCATGCCGCCCAGTCTAGAGGCTGCGAAACTGCGCCGTCCCCCGACTGCACTTGATCGATTCAGTTGTGCATGGTGACGGCATTTGCACCCCAACTGCGCCCCGCCGAAAAGTGCTACTTTAAATGAACCGTTAATCGAGCCGGCGTTCCCGACGCCCCAGGAGGTTTCACCTATGCGTACCCGCCTCGTTCTGTCCGCCGCTCTTACGGTCGCCGCCGCCCTCTCGGCAGGGGCCAGCGCCGCCACCACCCTGAACGTCTTCATGGGCAGCCAGCAGCGCCCGGAGATCTTCCAGCCGCTGTTTGACCGCTTCGAGGCGGCCAACCCCGACATCAAGGTCAAGATCGAGACCGGCGGGGCCACCAGCGAGGCCCAGAACCAGTACCTGACCACGGTGCTGGCCGCGCGCGACGACACCCTGGACATCTTTCTGATCGACGTGGTGCGCACCGCCACCTTCGCCGCCGCCGGGTGGGCCGAACCGCTCAACGGGTACATCAGCGGCGTGGGCAGCTACCTGGGCAGCTTCCTGCCTGGCCCGGTCAGCGCCGCCACCTACAACGGCAAGCTGTACGCCATGCCCGCCTTTACCGACGCGCAGTTCCTGTATTACCGCAAGGATTTGCTTGCCAAGTACAAGCTGCCGGTGCCCAAGACCTGGGACGAACTGAGCGCCACCGCCGCAAAAATCCAGAAGGGCGAGGGCGGCAAGATGCAGGGCTTCAACTTCCAGGGCGCCCCCATCGAGGGCACCGTCTGCAACTTCCTGGAAACCCTGTGGACTGGTGGCGGCGACGCGAGCAACGTGAACAGCGCGGCCGGCAAGCAGGGGCTGAACTTTCTGGTGAACTCGGTCAAGACCAAACTGTCGCCTGCCGCCAGCGCCGAGATCAAGACCGACGACTCGCGGCAGCAGTTTCAGGCCGGGGACGTGGCGATGGGCCTGAACTGGAGCTACGCCTGGGCGCACTTCCAGGGCAACAGCCCGCAGCCCACCACCGTCAAGGGCAACGTGGGCGTGGCCGCCCTGCCCTCCTTCGGCAAGAACCCCAGCGCCACCTGCACCGGCGGCTGGGAGTGGGGCGTCAATGCCTACGGCACCCACAAGAAAGAGGCGGTCAAGCTGCTGCAATTCATGTCCAGCGTGAGCGTCCAGCGCGAGATGGCGGTCAAGGGCGCGTACCTGCCGGTGCGCAAGAGCCTGTACAGCGATCCCGCCGTGCTGGCCGCCAACCCGCATTTCAAGGCGCTATATCCGGTGATCCTCAAGGCCCGCCCGCGCCCGGTCACGCCCAACTACCCCAAGGTCAGCGAGATCATCCGCAACAACGTGTCGGCCGCCGTGGCGGGCAGCAAGAGCGTGGACGCCGCCCTGAGCGATATGCAGCGCGATCTGGCCCCGCTGCTGAAGTAGGTTCATTCGCTCCGCTGCCCCCCACATCTGAAGTTCCAGTGGATTGGGGGGCGGCTGCTGTGGGGCGCGGTCTAAGGGTCTGAGGGCAGCGGTTCGCCTGATTCAATCCATCACCTCCCAGAGCAGCAGGACACAGGGAACGTTCCGGCCTTCTGACCCTTAGACCCTTAGACCCCTCCGAAGGAGGCCCCATGACCCAGAAGAACATCGCCGCCCCGCTGCCCCGGCGCCGGGGGCGTAGCCGGGGCGAGGCCAGCGAGGGACGGCTGGCATTCTGGCTGCTGCTGCCTGCTGCGGCGCTGCTGTGCGGCGTGCTGCTGTTTCCGATGTTGACCACCGTTCGCGACTCCTTTTTCTTCAACAAGCTGACTGAGCCGTTCAACGGTCAACCGTTCGTGGGCCTGAAGAACTACGTGCAGATGTTCGGTGATCCGCGTTTCGGCACGGCGCTGCGCAACACGCTGTTCTTCGCGGTGCTGACGGTGGGTGGCTCGTTCCTGGTGGGCATTCCGATGGCCCTGGCCGCCCACACGCCCAGCCGGGTGCGCGGGCTGGCGCGGGTGGCCCTGCTGCTGCCATGGGCCATGCCGCCGGTGATGACGGGCCTGATCTTCGCGTGGCTGTTCAACGCGCAGTACGGCGTGTTCAACGACATTCTGGTGCGGCTGCACGTCATTCAGGAGCCGCTGCTGTGGCTCAGCACGCCGGGGCTGGCCGTGCTGGCGATGGTGGTCACGATTGTCTGGAAGACCAGCTCCTTCGTGGCGCTGATCGTGCTGGGGGGCCTCCAGGGCATTCCGCGCGAACTCACCGAGGCGGCCGAGGTGGACGGTGCAACCCGCGTCCAGTCGTTCTTCCGCATCATCCTGCCGCTGCTGGCCCCCAGCCTGGCCGTCGCCTTTATTTTCCGCTCGATCAGCGCCGTGCAGGTGTTCGATATTCCGTACACCTTCATTCAGCAGGCGCCCGCGCAGGGGCTGCTGGAAACGCTGGGGGTCTACATCTACCGCACCAGCATCGAGTTTCTGGACTTCGGCTACGCGGCCACCCTGAGCGTGGCGCTGTTCGCGGTCAGCCTGGCCGTGACCGCCATCTACATCCGCTTCGTGCGGGATGGGGCCAGCACATGAGCGCGGAGGCAGCCACGCCCGCACGGCTGAGCCCGCTGGATCGGGCGGGCCGCGCCCTGGGCCTGAGCGCGCTGATCGTGGGCGGCTTCTTTCCCCTGGTGTGGATGGTGCTGACCAGCCTCAAGACCGAGGCCGAACTTCAGAAGTTCCCGGTCCAGTACCTGCCCGGCGCGCTGGACGCGGCCAACTACGCCCGCGTGTTCAGCGAGCAGCCCTTCGCGCGCTTCTTCTTCAATTCCCTGACCGTCAGCCTGCTGAGCACACTGCTGTGCATCGCGGTGGCGGTGCCGGCCGCCTACGCGCTGGCCCGCCTGCAGGTCTGGGGCCGCAGCGTGCTGCTGACCGCCGTGGTGGCCTTTTCGATGTTCCCGGTGGTCAGCCTGCTGGTGCCGCTGTTCCGGCTGTTCCGGGGCGTGGATCTGCTCAACAGCTACCCCGCGTTGATCCTGCCCTACGCCGCCCTGAGCCTGCCGGTGGCGATTCTGACCCTGGTGGCCTTTTTCAGCGCCATTCCGCGCGATCTGGAGGCGGCGGCCATGATCGATGGCACCTCCCGCGTGGGCGCCCTGTGGCGCGTGGTGCTGCCGCTGTCGGCGCCTGGCGTGGTCACGGCGGCCCTGCTGATCTTCGTGAACTCGTGGAACGAATTTCTGCTGGCCCTGAGTTTCAACACCAAGCTGGACATGCGAACGGTCAGCGTGGGCGTCACGCTGTATCAGGGCGAGTTCGCCTTTCCCTGGCCGCTGATCGCCGCCGCCGTGGTGATTGCCACCATTCCGGTGGTGGCGCTGATCGCCATCTTCCAGCGCCGCTTCGTGGCCGGACTGACGGCGGGGGGGGTGAAGGCGTAGAGATAGTGAAGATTGATAGTTGATGGCAAGAGATGGAACGAGCCACACGCCACCTGCCCTCCGAAGGAGTTCCCATGACCCAGTCCTCCCAGTCCGAATTCCTGTGGTTCCTGCAACTCTCGCGCGACGGCGAATTCATCGGCACCAAGAACAAGATGCCGCGCAGGCCCACACTGCCCTATCTGCAAAGCCTGATCAGCACGGCGGGCGAGGCGGGTTTCGATGCGCTGCTGACCGCCACCAATTATCACAGTGAACACGAGAACTACACGGCGGCGGTGGCGGCCCTGGCCACAACGGCGGCCACCGATCCGGCACTGCTCATCGCGGTGCGGCCCGGTATGTTCCAGCCGGCCATGTACGCCAAGATGCTCGCCACGCTGCAAAACCTGTTTCCGGGGCGCGTGCGGCTCAACATCGTGACCGGCAGCAGCCCCGCCGAGAACGCCATGTACGGCGACTTCGAGGACCACGCGCGGCGCTACGAACGCACCCGCGAATTTATCCAGATCCTGCGCCAGTTGTGGACTCAGCCCCCGCCCCAATCCTTTAAATCGGACATCTACGCCTTTGACAACGCGGTGCTCGATCCCGCGCCCGTGCAGCCCATCCCGATCTACTTTGGCGGCGCGTCCCCGGTGGCCCAGGGGATCGCCGCCGAGCTGGCCGACGTCTATCTGATGTGGGGCGAGCGCGAGGACATGATCCGGGAACGTCTGGCCCAGATGCAGGCATTGGCCGGAAAGACTGGGCGCAAATTGCGCTACGGCCTGCGTACCCACGTCATCGTGCGCGAAACGGAGGCCGAGGCGAGACAGGCTGCCGAGCGCCTGATCAGCCGCGTCGATCCAGAGGTGCGCGCCGCCTTCGTCGCCAGCCACGCCCACGTGGACGGGGTGGGCCAGCAGCGCCAGATCGACATGGTCAAGAATCTGGACGCCGATCTGATGGTGGAGCCCGGCTTGTGGGCCGGGGTGGGCATGGCCCGCAGCGGCGTGGGCGTGGCGCTGATCGGTGATCCTGGGCAGGTGGCCGCCAAGATTCGCCGCTACGAGGAGATGGGCTTTTCCTCGTTCATCTTCAGCGGCTACCCGCATCTGGAAGAGGCCCGCCGCTTCGGCGAACTGGTGATGCCGCTGCTCAAGGGCGGGGCCGAGGACAGCCGCGCGATCTACACGGATAAAGTGGCCCCGGTGGCCTGATACGGACTCCGATTGAAAGGTTTACGCGCAAACCTGAAATCCGAGCGGAGCGAGCATGAGAGGTGACGGATTTCGCGGTATGGAGCAACGAGCGGTGCTTTCCCGATTGTTGCGTAATGAAGCGAAATCCGTATGATCGACCGGCAAAAGAACAGGAGGCGAGTCCCGAGTCCCGGCGGCTCGCCTCCCCCACTGCGCCCGCCGCGCCTATTTGACGCTGGCCCGGATAAAGCAGGTGATCACGCCGCCGCCCCTCAGCTCGGGCAGCTGCCAGCGGACGCCCGTGTACTCGCTGGGATTGACCGTGACTTCCTTCCTGGTGTCCTGACCGTTCTCGGTCACGGTCACGAACTTCTTGAGGGGCTCGGCGGCGTAGGACTTGCCGTCGATGGTAAACAGCGCCGTCACGCCGTCCACATCACACTGCTGACCGACGTACGAGGTGGCCGCCGGCACCGCCATGTTCAGCTTGAGCTGCTTGACCGCCGCCTTGCTGGTGTTCTCCACCCGCTGCTGCAGTTGCAGCAGGTCTCCCGGCGCCACGCCCCGGTTGGCGGTGTCGGTCAGTGTCTCGGTGGTCTTGCCGTCCTGCTGCACCTCTTTGACCAGCAGGGTGGACGACGTGACCTTCAGCGGCGAGTTCTGCGCGCCCGCGCTCTGGGCCAGCAGCGGGGCGGCCAGCAGCGCGGCCACCAGTGCCTTCGTAATCTGGGTGTTGTTCATGAGAAGTCCTCCTCCAGCCATTGTGCCCAGGGTGAATGAGAGCCATGCGCGGGGAAACTGATGAAACCCGGCAGGAACCGGGGGGTTACTGTGCGGGCGCCGCGCTGCTCAGGCCGCGTTCCTCGACGACGGCGGCCAGCACGCGGGCGATTTCGTGGATCTCGGCGGCGTCCTGGCCCTCCACCATCACGCGGATCAGGTTCTCGGTGCCGCTGGGCCGCAGGTTGACGCGGCCCCGGCCGGCCAGTTGCGCCTCGGCCTTCGAGACCGCAATCTGCACCGTCTCGTCGCGCGCGATGGCCTTCTTGTCGGCCACGCGCACGTTGACCAGCGTCTGGGGGTACATGGTCAGTTCGTCGAACAGCACGTCCAGGGTGGTGTCCAACGCTTTCATGCTGGCCAGGGTCAGCAGCGCGGTCAACACGCCGTCCCCGGTGGGTGAGACGTCCAGGAACAGCACATGGCCGCTCTGCTCGCCGCCCAGTTGCAGGCCCTTGGAATGCAGGCGTTCGTGCACGTAGCGGTCGCCCACGGCGGTACGCTCCAGCGGAATCCCGGCCTCCTCCAGCTTCACCTCCAGCGCCATGTTGGTCATGATCGTGGCCACCACCGCCGCCGCCGGGCGGGCGCGGGCGTTCAGCAGCAGCATGTGGTCGCCGTGGACCACGTTGCCGCGCGAATCGACGAACAGGGCACGGTCCGCGTCACCGTCGAAGGCCACGCCCAGGTCGTAGTCGCCGTTGCGGACGATGGCCTGCAGGTGGTCCATGTGGGTGCTGCCGCAGCCCCGGTTGATGTTGCGCCCGTCGGGCGTGGTGTACACCGCGAACACGTCGGCGCCCGCCGCCTGAAAGACCTTGGGAGCCACCCGGTAGGCCGCGCCGTTGGCGCAGTCCAGCGCGATCTTGAGGCCACTCAGGTCCGGCGCGTGCGAGGTCAGGTACTGGATGTACACCCGCTCGGCCTCGGTGGAGTTGGTCACGCCGCCCAGATCCACGCCGGTCACGGGCGGCAGACCCTCCACCTCGTCGATGGCGGCCTCGATCTCGTGTTCGGTGGCGTCGCTGAGCTTCTGACCGTCGGCGCCGAAGAACTTGATGCCGTTGTCCTGGTACGGGTTGTGCGAGGCGCTGATCACCACGCCCGCGTCGGCCCCCAGCTGCCGCGTGAGGTAACTGACGCCGGGGGTGGGCAGCACGCCCACGTGAATCACGTTCACGCCACGCGCGGTCAGCCCCGCCGCGAGCGCGGCTTCCAGCATGTCGCCGCTCTGGCGGGTGTCCTTGCCGATCACCACGCTGACCTTGCCCGATTCGGAGCGGCGGGTGAGCACCTCGCCGGCCGCTGCCCCGAGGTTCATCACCCAGGCCGCCGTCAGGGGAAACTCGCCGGCCACCGCCCGCACGCCGTCGGTGCCAAAATACTTTCTCTCGCCGTCACTCATATCGCCCCGATCATAGCGTCATGAGTCATTTACACACTCCACTCATGACCGCGCCTCACCGCAGGGCCAGAAAGGTACGGTAGCGCTCCAGTTCGGCCTCCAGGCCCTAGCGGAAGGCAGCGGTCTGCCGGAAGCCGGGCACGTATCCCAGCTCAGCTTCCAGCCCTCCCCCGCCGACGCTCAGATTGGCCCAGCCCACCGCGCGTCCGGCGTGAAACACGGGCAGGGCGTAGTAGCCCATCGTGCGTCTGGCGGCGGGTGTGTACGCCTCGAAACGGTAGGGCCAGCCGTGCAGGTGCTCGAAGCGGCGGCGGTCCCACACCAGTGGGTCGAACGGCCCCACGATCCGCACCCCGCGCGGGGCGGGCGAGTCGGAGGGAGAGTGATCCGAAGTCCAGACATACTTCACGCCGTCCACCGCCGCGCCCGACAGTTCTTCCCTGAGAGCCGCTTTCAACGCCGCCTTCAATTCGCCGCGCCGATGCGGAAAGCCGAAGCCGGACAGGCTGACCAGATAACGCAGGCTGGCTTCCGGCAGTGGGCCGTAAAGGGCAGCCAGCAGATGCACGGCGCGGCGCAGACGTTCGGCCTCCGGAAGAGGATCATCACGCAGGGCGGCCAGATGCGGCGCGGGGCCATACACGCGCACGCCGCCCACCCGCCGGATCACGCGGGCCTCGCCCCGGTAGTGCAGCGCGCCCAGCAGGCGGGTGCCAATGCTGGACTGCCCGCCCCAGGCGTTGATGGTGCGCCCGTGGCCCAGCGCGGCGGCCAGCTCACGCGGATGCAGTTCATCGCCCCCGTTCAACCGGGCGCGGACCTCGTCCAGCAGCCCCGGATGCTCCAGCTCCACCCGGCCCGGCGTCACCTCGCGGGGGTGCAAGAGCGCCTGCACCGCCCGCGGCACGAAGCCGTAGTTGGGAATCATGTCTTCCTCGGCGTCCAGTTCGGCGTAGCGGCGTTCCAGTTCACCGGCCCGGTAGCCCGGCACACGGGCCAGCAGCGTCAGGTCCTGCGCGCGGGCGGGGGCACGGATCGGGTCGGCCTGCAAGAAGCCCATGCCGTCCAGCGCCGCCTGCAGCGAGGGCTGCGGCGTCAGCGTGCGGAACGCCGCCGCGCGGAGGTCAGCGAGGGTGAGGGCGGCCACCCCTAACCCGGCCGCGCGGCGGCAGCCCGCCGCTCCAGTTGCTGCACCATGACGGCGGCGTGGCCTTGCGGGTTGGCGCTGCGGTGCGCATGGACCAGCACGCCCTGTGGGTCGATCAGAAAGGTGGCTCGGGCGGCCCGGCCGGTCAGCACGCCCAGGCCGCCCAGCACGCCGTAGGCCCGGCACAGCGTCCGGTCCCCATCGGGAATCAGCGGGTGCGTCAGGCCGCAGGTGTCGCGGAAGTGCGCCTGATGGGCCTCGGTGTCGGTGCTGACGCCGATCACCGCCGCGTTCAGGCGCTTGAATTCGGGCAGCGCGGCCTCAAAGTGCCGGGCCTCGGTGGTGCAGCCGGCCGAACTCGCACGCGGGTAGAAATACAGCACCACCCACTGCCCACGCAGGCCGCGCAGGCTGACGGTGCGCCCGTCGTCGCTGCGGCGCGTGAACTCGGGGGCCGGTTGGTGAACGGCGGGCTTCATGCGGGCATTTTAGGCGGGGACGCGCCGTGCATGGGGCGTGGGGCGGGCAGACGCCGTGGGGTTGAGGGTCCGTGAAGACACCCGGCTGCGGGCGCACGCTTGCCCTACACTGCCCCCATGCTCAGCCGCGCCGATCTGGAGGCCCGCGAGGCGCAGACGCTCGCGCCCTACGCCGCCCTGAGCCGCGACTCTCGCGGGCGCGAATACCCGGAAGCCGAGAGCCCGACGCGCACCGCCTTTCAGAAGGACCGGGACCGCGTGCTGCACACCACCGCCTTCCGCCGGCTGGAGGCCAAGACGCAGGTGTTCCTGAACGCCAGCGGCGACCACTACCGCACCCGACTGACCCACACGCTGGAGGTGCAGCAGGTGGCCCGCTCGGTGGCGCTGAACCTGGGCCTGAACGAGACGCTGGCCGAGACGGTGGCGCTGGCGCACGATCTGGGCCACCCGCCCTTCGGCCACGCCGGGGAACGGGTGCTGGACGCCCTGATGGCCGGGCACGGCGGCTTCGATCACAACACCCAGGCCCAGCGCATCGTCTCGGTGCTGGAACAGCCCAGGCCGGAGCATCCGGGGCTGAACCTGACGCTGGACACCCTCGACGGCCTCAACAAACACCGCCGCGCCGGCCTGGGGCCGCCCAGTCTGGAGGCCCAGCTGGTGGACGCCGCCGACGCCCTGGCCTACACCGCCCACGACCTGGACGACGGGCTGCGCAGCGGGCTGCTGACGCACGCACAGCTGCTGGAGCTGCCGCTGTGGGCCGAACTGGCCGGTCGAACGGGCCTCTCGCACACCGTCCTCTCGGAGGGAGGGCGGCGCACCCTGCACCGCGAACTGCTGGGCTGGCTGATCGGGGACCTGACGGCGGCCAGCGACGCGGCGATTGCCGCGAGCGGCGTGGACAGCGCCGCCGCCGTCCGGGCACGGCCGGAGCGGCTGATCACCTACAGCCCCCACCTGCGCGGCCTGCTGCGTGACACAGGCGTCTTTCTGAAAGAAAACCTGTACCGCCACTGGCGCGTGGAGATGCAGGTGGAGCAGGCCAGCCGGGTGCTGACCACTCTGTTCCACGCCTTTGCAGGGCGGCCCAGCATGCTGCCGCCGCAGTTCCGGGAGCGCACCGAGTCGGAGACGCTGCCCCGCGTGATCTGCGACTATCTGGCCGGCATGACCGACCGCTACGCCCTGGACATGCATGCCAGCGTCGCGCCCCCAGCGCACCACGCCCCGCACTTTTAGGGACGCGGCCAGGAAAGGCCACGCCACCTCAACCTCCTCTTGCCCACGTCAGCCCCGATCTGATAGCCTGACCTTTAGTGTCTTGCGCTTGGTAGGGCGCAGATAGCCGGGCAGGCACCCGGACACGCACGAACCTTCCCCCATGAGGCCGGGGCGTGTCGCCGCCAAATCCCACAGATGACCGGAGTACAGCCGTGAAAACCTTTGTTCCTAAAAATGACGAGCAGAACTGGATCGTGGTGGACGCCACCGACATCCCGCTGGGCCGACTGGCCACCGTCGTGGCGAGCCGGATCCGTGGCAAGCACCGCCCCGACTTCACCCCCAACATCATGAACGGCGACTTCGTGATCGTGGTCAACGCCTCCAAGATCGCGCTGACCGGCGGCAAGCTCGACGGCAAGGTCTACACCCGCTACAGCGGCTACCAGGGCGGCCTCAAGACCGAAACCGCCCGTCAGGGTCTGGCCAAGCACCCCGACCGCGTGATCGAGCACGCCGTCTTCGGCATGCTGCCCAAGGGCCGTCAGGGCCGTTCCATGCACAACCGCCTGAAGGTCTACGCCGGCGAGCGTCACCCGCACGTCGCGCAGAACCCGCAGAAGCTGGACATCACCAACACCGCCCGCACCAAAAATAACGAGGTCAAATAATCATGGCGATTCAGCAACCCGAACAGTTCTACGGCACGGGCCGCCGCAAGACCGCCGTGGCCCGCGTGTTCCTGCGCCCCGGCGAAGGCAAGATCATGGTCAACGGCAAGGAGTTCCAGAGCTACTTCCGTGGCCTGCTGCGCGCCGTGCACGCCCTGCAAGCCTTCCGTGAGACCGGCACCGCCGGCCGCTACGACGCGCTGATCACCGTGACCGGCGGCGGCCCCAGCGGTCAGGCCGACGCCATCAAGATGGGCATTGCCCGCGCGCTGCTGAAGGTCAACCCCGACTTCCGCGCCCAGATGAAGCCCTTCGGTCTGCTGACCCGCGACTCGCGTGAAGTCGAGCGCAAGAAGTACGGTCTCAAGAAGGCCCGCCGCGCGCCTCAGTTCAGCAAGCGCTGAAGCGAGATTCCACTCAAAAGCCCCTCCAGAATCTGGAGGGGCTTTTTTGTTGCTTGTGGCACAGGTTGAAAGCTCATACGGACTCCGATTGAAAGGTGTTGAAAACACCTGGAAATCCGAGCAGAGCGAGGAGGAGAAAAACATCCCTCCGGACGTGGAGTGTAGAGATCGGGACAGCTCCGATCTCTACACGAAACAGACGGAATCCGTATCAGGCGCTCTACACCCACGTTCCACTGATCTCACGCACCGCCAGCGTGGTGCCCTCGGCGCTCACGATCAACACCTGCGCGCCTTCCGGAGTGTCGGGGCCGGTGGCCCGCCACTCGCTGTCGCCGACGCGCACGCGGCCCGTGCCGTTCTGGATGGCGGCGGTCACGGTGACGGTGCGCCCCACCAGCCGACTGGCCCCGGTATTCAGGCGATCCCCCTCCTGGCCGCCCAGCGCCAGCTGACCCACATACCGCTTGCCCAGGAACACGGCCGCGACGCTCAGGACGGCGAACAGCGCCAGTTGAAGCGGCACCGCCAGCGGCAGCACGAACACCACGAGGCCCAGCGCGAAGGAGGCCAGCGCCAGCCACACGAAAAAGACTCCTGGCGCGGCCACCTCCAGCATCAGCAGCACCGCGCCCAGCACCCACCAGTGGCCGGGCAGGATGCGGTCTAAAGACGGCAGCAAGTCGCCCATACCTACCTCTTGGTCCCGCCGAAGGCTTCTTTCGCCACCTCCGCGATGCCCTGCAGGCTGCCCAGGATGCTGGTGGCCTCGATGGGCAGAATCAGGGTCTTCTGGTTGGGGGCGGTGGCGATGTCCTTGAGGGCGTCCACGTAGCGCTGCGCGATAAAGTAGTTGATGGCCTGCGCGTTGCCCGACGCAATCGCCTCGCTGACCATGCGGGTGGCCTCGGCCTCGGCGGCGGCCTCACGCTCGCGGGCCTCAGCGTTCAGGAAGGCGGCCTGGCGGCGGCCCTCAGCGCTCAGGATCTCGGCCTGCTTCTCGCCCTCGGCCTTCAGGATGGCGGCCTGGCGGAAACCCTCGGCGTCCAGAATGTTGGCGCGCTTCTCACGCTCGGCCTTCATCTGACGGCCCATCGAGGCCACCAGATCGGCGGGCGGCTTGATGTCCTTGACCTCGATGCGCGTGACCTTGACCCCCCACGGCTCGGTGGCCTCGTCCACCACCGCCAGCAGGCGGGCATTGATGGAGTCGCGGTTGCTCAGCAGGTCGTCCAGCGTCATGCCGCCCATCACGGTGCGGATGTTGGTCATGGTCAGGTTGAGCGTGGCCTGTTCCAGATGGCGCACCTCATAGCTGGCCTTGGCCGAATCCAGCACCTGATAGAACACCACGCCGTCCACGGTGATCAGGGCGTTGTCCTGGGTGATGACTTCCTGACTGGGCACGTCCAGCACCTGTTCCATCATGTTGACCCGGCGGCCGATCTTGTCGATATAAGGAATGATCAGGTTCAGACCCGGCTTGAGGCTGCGCTGGTACTTGCCGAAGCGTTCCTGCGTCCATTCGTAGCCTTGCGGCACGCTCTTGACCCCGGCCAGCAGGGTAATCAGCACCAGTAAAACGAGAACGACGATCACGATGAGTGGGCCCATGAAGTTCCTCCTGACAGCATTACGCGCACGCCACGCGGAAGGTTCCCGCGCCAGCAGGCTCTAGACTCGGCGGCAATGACGCTGGTGGAATTAAGGGACGTGACCGTGAAGGCGGGGGGACGCACCCTGCTGGAAGACGTGAATCTGAGTCTCAAGCCGGGCGAGGCGCTGCGCCTGTTCGGCCCGAATGGCGGCGGCAAGACCACGCTGTTGCGCCTGCTGGCGGGCGAGGTGGCTCCGGTCCTCGGAACGAGAACCTACGTCTTGAACGGTGCGCGACAGACCTCGGCGGTGCGGGCGCGGCGCAGTCTGTCCGTCGTCGGGCCGGACGCGGAGGCGTTTTACCTCACCCGCGACTGGGCGCAGAGTGTGCGCGACGTGCTGCTGGCGGCGTTCGAGGGCGACACGCTGAAGTTGTGGGAGGCGACACCGGAAGCGGAAACCAGGCTGGCCGAAGTCGTGTCACTTACAGGTTTAGACGATTTGCTGGAGCGAGATTTCCGTACCCTCAGCCACGGGCAGCGGCGACGGGTGGTACTGGCCCGCGCCCTGATGCCCCGGCCCGAAGCGCTGCTGCTCGACGAATTCACCGACGGCCTGAGCGCAGGCGCACGCGCGGAGTTGGCCCGCGTGCTCCAGCACGTCTACGCCGCAGGCGTCGCCATCGTCCTGGCCACCCACCGCCCGGAAGAAGCGCCGGAATTGCCGTGGCGCACCGTGCGGGTGGATGGCGGACAGGTGCGCGAGGCCGCCGCCGCCTCTCCCCCGTTTCCGGCCAGCCTGCACCTGCCTATTCCACCGGGCACAGGGGAGCTCATCCGCCTGCAGGACGTGGAGGTCTGGCGCAACGGCCACCGGGCGCTGGGGCCGATAGGCTGGACGTGGGAGGCCGGGCAGCACTGGCTGGTCACGGGTGAGAACGGCAGCGGCAAGAGCACGCTGGCCCGCCTGATTGCCGGGGAGCTACACCCCGCGCTGGGCGGCCACATTGAGCGCCCCTACCTGACGCGCGATCTGCTGACCGAACGCCGCCGCACCGTGGGCCTCGTCGGGGCCGAACCCGGCATCCGGCAGCGGCGCGACTGGACGGGCCAGGACATCATCGGCAGCGCGTGGCACGGCACCGAGGGCTTCGTGCCGGAATTGAGCGGGCAGGAAGTGGAGCGGGTGCGCGAACTCGCCGCGCAACTCGATCTGCTGGACTTGCTGCCCCGCCCCGCCGAAACGCTGTCGCAGGGACAGCTCAGACGGCTGCTGCTGGCCCGCGCCGTGGCCCACGCGCCCACGCTGCTGATGCTGGACGAGGGGCTGGATTTCGTGGACGCCGCGAGCCGCGACCGTTTCTCGGCGCTGCTGCCGGGGCTGGTGCGCGGCGGCACGCACATCATGGTGATCGCCCACCGCGCGAGCGACGCGCCGGACGGCCTGACGCATCACCTGCATCTCGACGGGGGACGGGTGGCGAGCGTGTCGCGTCTGCCTGTGGCCCTGGCGCCAGAGTAAAGAGGGAGCCGGATGTGGCCCCCTCCCGCGCGCTGAACGTGCTTATACGGCTTCCGCTTCATTCCTTAACCCATCGGGAAAGCACCGCTGGGTTCCTCCATACGCGGAACCCGTCATCTTTCCTCCTCGCGTCGTCGCGGACAGACGCCCATGAGGACGCTGCTCCTCCCGCTCGCATTTCATCGTTTTTGCAAACGATTCAATCGGAATCCGTATTACTTGATGGCGATATCCGAGACGGTGAACGGCAGTTCCGGCGTGACCCCCGGCTTGCCGCGCTTGTCGAACTGGGCATTGACCACCAGCAGGCGCTTGCCCTCCTGCGCGATGGTGGTGGGGTAACGCAGGCTGTCGTCGCTGAAGGGCGTGCCCAGGATGCCCGTGCTGAAGTCGGCCGACAGGGTGACGGGCACGATAATCACGTCCTGGTTGCGCACCACATACAGTGTCTGGCCGTCCAGCAGAATGCCGTCGCCGTTCTTGACGGTGGCGCCGCCGTTGAGACTGATCTCCGCCACGGACTTGTCGGCCACCGTGATGCGGAACAGCTTGCCGGTGTTGCTCTGCACCACGATCAGGTACTGGCCGTCCGGCGTGGAGGCGATGCCGTTCAGGTTGAAGCCCGACTGGTATTCCAGCGCCGTGCCGGTGAAGTCCAGCCAGTTCTCGATCTCGCCCAGACTGGTCTCACTGCGGCTGACGCGGAACAGGATTGGACGCTGCGAATCGGTAATGTACGCGGCATCCGGAGTCAGCGTGATGTCGTTGAGGAAGGTGGCGCTGGCGGCTGGCGTGGTCAGGGTCTTGAGCAGCGTTTTGCCCACGGTGTCGTAGACGAATACCTTGCCGCTGCCGCCACCCGCAACGTACAGGCGGTTCTGCGCGTCCACCTTCATGCCCACGGCGGTGGGCCGTTCGGCGACGGGGGGAAAGAAGACCTCGGTGTCCTTCTGGCCCAGTGTGCCCCGGAAGATGGTGCCGTCGGTGGTGCTGCCCACGTAGAAAGTCTTGCTGCCGTTCAGGTGGGCGATCCCTTCTGGGAACACGGCAGTGCCAGGAAGGGTGTAACTGGTCACGCCGCCCGGCGGCAGGCCGAGCACACCACAGGCGGCGAGGGTCACAGTCAGGGCGGCGGCGGTCAGCAATTTTTTCATGCTCTCAGTTCTATGTCCCCCAGGTCCGCTGGGGTTGCGCTTTTCCTACAAATCCGTTCACCTTTGCGCTTCAGCGGGCCGCATCAGACAGCGCCACGCCGCCCCCATTTTCACCTGCGCCTAGTCAGACTCGCCTCACTTTCAGGCACTAGCCTCCGCGCATGACGCGTTTTGCTCCATCCCTTCCCCTGCTGGCTCTCACGCTGCTGGCTCTGCCCGTCCTGCCTTCCGCACTGGCCCAGACCGCCCCTGCCGCTGCGCCGGCTCCTGCCACCGCCCCTGCGGGCGAGCGGGCCATCGAGGCCATCACCGTGACCAGCACCCAGGGCTACAGCATCAAGGTGCCGGGCGGCTGGACCCCGCTGAAGAACGTGCCGGGCGCCGACGTGGCCTTCGTCAACCAGACCGTGGGACAGCTGCGGCCCACCGTGACCGTGGTCGTTCAGGACATCCCGGCGGATCTGAAGGCCACGCTGGCCGATGTGCGTGATCTGAACGCCAGCAAAATGCCCAGCGTGGTGCCCAACCTGAAAATGCTGGGCGAGAAGACCATCCGGGTCAGCGGCCAGAACGCCATTCTGTGGAGCTACACCGGCGACGGCGACGGCGGCAAGGTGCGCTGGACCCAGGTGCTGACCCTGAAGAACAATCGCCTGTACACCGTGACCCTGGTGACACCCACCGGCACGCCCCAGGAATTGCTGGACAGCGGGCGCGGCATCATCGACAGTTTCGCGCTGACGAACAAGTAGAGCGCAGCAACGCTCATCAGTCCAGTTGATCTCAGCATGGAGGACAGGTTCTGATCTTTAGGCCCTGATCTGGGTTCCTCGCCATGAAAAGGCTGTCCCTGTCTGGGTTCTTCGCGGAGTCCCGAAGCCGCGACTGGCCTGCCTGAACGGTCCAGCAAAACGGACACTACCCCTGGCGTCCCTCCAGAGCGGGGGCGGCCTGTCCCGACTTTGCCCCTCATTGGATGAGAGCGGCTTATGATGGACCCCCATGAAAAGAAATCTCTTCCTGATCGGCGCAGCCCTGACCCTGTCCTCGTGCAGCATGATGTCCAAACCCGCAGACCCGGTGACGGTCACGGTGGTGGGCCTCAATGACTTTCACGGCAATCTGGAGGCCAGCAACTTTTCCGGCGTGATGGTGCCCGATCCCAAGGACCCCACCAAGCAGATCCGGCTGCTGGCGGGCGGCATCGAGACCATCGGCGGGTATCTGGATCAGGAGCGGGCCAAGAACCCCAATCTGGTGTTCGTGGGCGCGGGCGACGTGATCGGCGCGTCGCCTATCACCAGCAGCCTGCTGCGTGACGAACCCACCACGATTGCCATGAGCAAGCTGGGGATGAAATTCAGCTCGCTGGGCAACCACGAGTTCGATCAGGGCACCAAGGAACTGCTGCGCATGCAGAACGGCGGCTGCGACAGCAACGACACGGCCAAGGCCTGCAAGTTCGAGAACCCCTATCCCGGCGCGACCTTCAAGTGGCTGGGCGCGAACGTGGTGGACAAGACCACCGGTGAACCCGTGTTCGCCCCCTACGGCGTGGAGGAAATCGGCGGCGCCAAGATCGGCTTTATCGGCGCGGACCTCAAGGATGCCCCCAGCATCGTCAATCCGGCGGGCATCACGACGCTGAATTTCCTGGATGAGGCGTCCTCGATCAACAAGTACGTGCCCGAACTCAAGAAGATGAACGTGGACGCCATCATCGTGCTGATCCACCAGGGCGGCATGTCCAAGGACGGCTTCGCGGCCCCCGCCTGTGGCAACCTGACCGGTCCCATCGTGGACATCGTCAACAAGCTCGATCCGGCCATCAACGCGGTGATCAGCGGCCACACCCACCAGGGCTACAACTGCGTGGTCAAGGGCATCCCGGTCATTCAGGGCGACTACTACGGCCACCTGCTGCAGCGCCTGGACCTGACCCTGGACAAGGCCAACCACAAGGTGCTGGCGATCAGCGCCGCCAACGTGGTGATGGACACCCGCACGCTGCCCAAGGACGCGGCCATGACCGACATCCTGACCCGTGCCAAGACGCTGACCGACGCCGTCAAGGCGACCCCGGTGGGCACCATTGGCGCGACCACCATCAGCCGCACCAACAACGCGGCGGGCGAAAGCGCGCTGGGCGACCTGATCGCCGACTCGCAGCTGGCCGCCACCGCGGATCAGGGGGCCGTGATCGCCTTCATGAACCCCGGCGGCATCCGCGCGGACCTGATTGCCAGCGCGGCGAACAACACCGCCACCTTCGGCGACCTGTTCACCGTGCAGCCCTTCGGCAACACCATGGTGGTTATGGACCTGACCGGCGCGCAGATCAAGACCCTGCTCGAGCAGCAGTTCGACAACCCCGAAGCGGGCAGTAGCCGCATTCTGCAGGTCAGCAAGGGCTTTGCCTACAGCTACGACTCCACCGCGCCCAAGGGCAGCCGGGTGGACGCCGCCAGCATCAAGCTGAACGGCGAGACGCTGGACCCCGCCAAGACCTACCGCGTGACCATGAACGCCTTCCTGTCCACCGGCGGCGACAACTTCCTGGTCTTCAAGGACGGCACCAACGTGCTGCAACTGCCCAACCTGCCCGACGTCGATGCCTTCGTGGCCTACGTCAAGGCCAACCCCGGCGTGGCGGGCGGCGCGCAGGACCGCATCATCAAGACGAAGTAACGCTGGGCGGCTGCCCCCTGCCGAGTTGCTCCCGCAGCGGCACGCCAAGGGGTCCAGCCGCCGCAACTCGGCAAACAACGCGCCCTCCCCCTGTCAAAGAGGTGGGGGGCGTTTCCGTAGGGCGGTCTTGACCGTCCCTTTGCAGGCGGATTCGCACCTGTGGCCCGTGTACTATCCTCTGCGATATCGGCAGGCCCGAGTTGGAATCACTTCCAAAACTCCCTCTCCCTGCTCCTGTTAGGAGGCTTCTGTATGACCCAGCCCACCCCAACCCTGGCCCGTTCCAGCGGCGTTCTGCTGCACCCCACCAGCCTGCCCGGTCCCTACGGCATCGGCGAATTGGGCCTCTATGCCCGCAATTTCGTGGACTGGCTGGCGGACGCCGGGCAGAAGTACTGGCAGGTCATGCCGCTGGGGCCAACCGGCTACGGCGACAGCCCCTATCAGGCCTTCAGCGCGTTCGCGGGCAACCCCTACCTGATCGACCTGGCCACGCTGCAGGGCGAGGGCCTGCTGCACGAGACCGACTTCGCAGCCACGCCGGCCTTCTCGGCCACCAAGGTGGACTTCGGCCTGCAGTACATCTGGCGCAACCAGATGCTGGAGCGGGCCTATATCTCGTTTGTGGGTGGCAGCGCCGAGCAGCTGGCACCCGAGTTCGAGGCCTTCAAAACGGAGGAGGCGAGCTGGCTGGACGACTACGCGCTGTTCACGGCCCTGAAGGCCGCGCACGGTGGGCTGCCCTGGAACGCGTGGCAACCGCCCGTGCGGGACCGTCAGCCGGAGGCGCTGGAGCAGGCCCGGAGCGACCTGAACGTGTCCATCGAGCGCACCAAATTCATTCAGTTTCTGTTCTTCCGGCAGTGGAACGCCGTGCGCGCCTACGCCCGCGAGCGCGGCATCGAGGTGATCGGCGACATTCCCATCTTCGTGGCGATGGACAGCAGCGACGCCTGGGCGGGCCGCGATCAGTTCTATTTTGACGATCAGGGACAGCCCACCGTGGTGGCCGGGGTGCCGCCGGACTACTTCTCGGAAACCGGGCAGCTGTGGGGCAACCCGCTGTACGACTGGAAGGCCATGCAGGCGGACGGCTTCGCGTGGTGGATCGAGCGTTTCAAGGGCAGCATGAAACTGTTCGACCTGATCCGCATCGACCACTTCCGGGGCTTCGCGGCGTACTGGGAGATTCCCTTTCCCGCCGAGACGGCCATGCACGGGCGCTGGGTCCCGGCGCTGGGCCACGAGATGTTCCAGGCCGTGCGCGACGCGCTGGGGGTTCTGCCGATCATCGCCGAGGATCTGGGCGTCATTACCCCCGACGTGGAAAAGCTGCGCGACGACTTCGGCTTTCCGGGCATGGCGGTGTTGCAGTTCGCCTTTGGTGGCGGCGACTTTGCCGTCAACGACTTCCTGCCCCACAACCTGCGCGAGAATCAGGTGGTCTACACCGGCACCCACGACAACGACACCACGCGCGGCTGGTGGGGGAATGCCGAGGAGCAGGAAAAGCACAACTTCCGGGTGTACACGTCCTCCGATCCCACGGAAGCCAGCTTCGTGCCGCAGATGATGCGCCTGGCCTTCGAGAGCCGCGCCGCACTGGCGGTGGTGCCGCTGCAGGACATCTTCAATCTGGGCAGCGAGGACCGCATGAATCTGCCTGGCACCACCGGCGACCACAACTGGACCTGGCGCTACCGGGCCGGCGATCTGCGTCCCGATCTGGCGGCGGACCTGCGCGCGCTGACGGCGGAAACGGGGCGACTCAACCAGTCCAGCTGAGGGAAGCGTAAACCCCACCAGCGACGCGGGGGCGCATCTCTCACCCCAAAGCGTTACACTTCTCAGGCGAGAAAACCCGTCCCGGCAGGCTGCTGTTCGCCGCCGGACGAGACATGGAGGCCCGAATGAATACTGCACCAGATCAAATTGCCCAGGACAAGGTCGTTGACCTCGATTACAAGCTGACCGTGAACGGCGAAGTGGTGGACCAGAGCGAGCCTGGCGAGCCGCTGACGTACCTGCACGGCCACAGCAACATCATTCCTGGCCTGGAAAAGGCGCTGGAAGGCAAGCTGGTCGGCGACGCGTTTCAGGAGATCATCCAGCCGGAAGACGGGTACGGCGAGCGTGACGAGGCCAACACCGAGGAACTGGCCCGTGAAGATTTCGAGGACGACATCGAGATCGGCGAGACGTATTACGCACAGGCCGAGGACGGCAGCGTCATTCCCTTCACCGTGATGGAAGTCAACGGCGACACCGTGAAGGTGGACTTCAACCCCCCGCTGGCGGGCATGGTGCTGACCTTCGATGTCAAGGTGGTCGGCGTGCGCGACGCCACCGCCGAGGAACTGGAGCACGGCCACGCCCACACCCCGGACATGCACGAGCACGAGTAAAGACGGAACCGTTTCAAGAGGAGCCGAGGACAAGCCGGACATGGCGAGCCTCTGCTCCTCTCTTTTGGCCGGCAGGTCAGGAGGAAGAATATTCAGCCGCTTTGAACCGTTTCTCCTCTCGCCTGTCGACGCTCAGGGCGTCAGGCGGTGGCGGTCACGGGGGAAGGCGCGGGCGTAGCGCACGTTGGCGATGCCCAGCAACTTGGCGGTCAACCGTTCGGCCCCGATGGCGAAGCCGCCGTGCGGGGGCATGCCGAACTTGAAGACTTCCGAGTAGCCGGTCATGGCCTCGGGATTCATCTTGTAGGCGCGGATCGAGTCCATCAGCATGGCGTAATCGTGGATGCGCTGCCCGCCGGAGGTGATCTCGATGCCCCGGAACAGCAGATCGTAGCCGCGCGTCAGGTCCGGGTTCAGGCTGCCGTCCGCGTTATGGTCCGCGTGCGTATAGAAGGGCCGGGCGGCGCGCGGGTACTTGGTCACGAACACGAAATCGCTGCCCTCCGTCTCCGCAAAGTGCTGGCTGAGCAGGCGTTCGGCCTCCGGGTCTAAATCTTTGCCCCCCACCTGATGGCCGTATTTCTCGGTAACGAGTTTTCTCGCCTCCATCAGCGGAAGGCGCGGGATGTGGGCCGGGACGTCAGGAATCGTCGCGCCCAGCAGCTCGAATTCGGCGGCGCAGGTCTCACGCAGCCGCTCCATGATGGACGCCAGCAGGCCGTTCTGCAGGGCCATCACGTCTTCTTCGTCCTCAATAAAGCCCATTTCCACGTCCAGCGACAGGTACTCGTTGAGGTGGCGACTGGTGGCGTGTTCCTCGGCGCGGTAGACGGCGGCCACCTCGTAGACACGCTCGAAGACGCCCACCATGATCTGCTTGTACAGTTGCGGACTCTGCGCCAGATACGCCTGTTCACCGAAGTAGTCGAGCTTGAACAAATTCGCGCCGCCCTCCGCCCCCGCCGAGACGATCTTGGGCGTGCTGATCTCGGTAAAACCGTGTGAGCGCAGGTAGGTGTGGAAGCCGTAGACGATCTCGCCCTGCACCCGCAGCGCCGCCCGTTCCCGCAGCCCGCGCAGAGAGACATAGCGGTAATCCAGCATGGTTTCCGGGTTGACGTTCCACTCCATCTTGGGAATTTCCAGGGGCGGCGCTTCCACGGCGGCGCTGATCACGCGAAAATCCTCGATCTGCACCTCATAGCCGCCCGGCGCTTTGGGATGCGCCTTGACCGTACCCACCACCTCCACGCTGCTTTCCGGCAGGGGGAGCGTGAGGCCGCTGCCCACGCACTGGGTCACGCCGGACACGTCGCGCAACACCACGAACTGCACGCCGCCCAGGTCACGCCGGGCGTGGACGAAGCCCTGCAGGCGCACGGTCTGCCCGTCGTGCTGCGAGAGGTCACGGGTCAGGGTGCGGGGAAGTTTCTGCGCGGGCGTGGGGGGAGTGGCGGGCTGGGTTTCGGTGGTCATGGAGGCTCCTGTGTGGGTGGGCTCTGACTTGAATGGACTGAAGAAAAGCCCCCGACTCCGCTGAGGGGGTCGGGGGCGCAACGGCTCAGGCGTCCCCTAACGGGGATCGTTGTCGTTGTTGTTGGTGGGGGCCGCGAACATGCGGGCCAGTCTAGCGGGCGCGCGGCTCAGATTTCAATGTGGAAACTAGTCAACGTGGCGGGCAGGCCCTTGGCCTACTCAGAGGCGGCGTCTCCTCCCCTGGCGGCCATCACGGCGTCCAAGCGCGCCGCTGCGTCGGAGGCACCCATCACGCGGGCCGCGTCGGCGGCCGAGGCCCCGCCCGCGTCACGCAGGCTGGGATCGGCCCCCAGTTCCAGCAGCCAGTTCAGCATCTCGGTGCGATTAAACATGGCGGCCATCATCAGCGCCGTCTTGCCGCCGGGGGCGGCCACGTCCAGCCCCGCGCCGCGCTCGACGAGCAGTTCAGCGGTGGCCTGATCGCCCCGAAAGGCCGCGCCCATCAGCGGGGTCTGCCCCTGATCGTTCAGGATGTCGGGGTCGGCCCCGTGGTCCAGCAGCGTGCGAACCGCTTCAGTGTGGCTGTGGTACGCGGCCAGCATCAGCAGCGTGTCGCCGCGCGTGTTCTGCAAGTTGGGCGGCAGACCGCGCTCCAGCCACGTGGTCAGGAAGTCGGCGTCCCCGTTGCGCGCCGCCTCAAAGGCCGACTGCAGGATGTCCAGCACCTCGGCATCGGTGGGTTCGGCGGCCGGCATGGGTTGAGGCTGGGCGTGCGGATCGGCGTCGGCGGACATGGTGGGCCTCCTTGAAGGGCGGACTCGAGCGGCGGAAAGGACGTCGGGCGTGCGGCGGCGGGCAGGGCATGGGGTGCGCGGGGCCGCCGCACGGATATGGGCCAGTCTAGCGGGCGGCCGGGGGCGCCGGCCAGCCCATCAGGCGGGGTGAAGGTCCGGGGCTGGTCGTGCGCCGTCCAGCAGTTGCTGCCGGGTCTGCTCGTCAAGCTGGTCATAGACGGCGCTGCAGTTACGCCCCAGCGTCTTGGCGTGGTACAGGGCAGCGTCGGCCCGCGCCAGATCGGCGTCGTGGGTATTGGGGGTCTGGAGCTGGGTGCCCCCCACGCTGACCGTGACGTTCAGGCCATGCGGCCACGGCTGCTCCTGAAAGGTGCGGACCAGACTCTCGGCGTGGTGCTGGACGGCCGCCGCGTCCATGCCGGGCAACAGGACCAGGAACTCGTCACCGCCCCAGCGGCCCACAGTGCCCCGGCGACCGGTGGCCCGCGCCAGGAGGCCAGCGGCCGTGACCAGCACGGCGTCTCCGACCGCGTGGCCATGGCGGTCGTTGATGACCTTGAAATGATCGACGTCCACCAGCAGCAGCGCGTTCGGCTGGCCCCCTGGCCAGCGGTCCCCGGCGGCCTCCAGCATCAGGCCGCGCCGGTTGGGCAGGCCCGTGAGCGGGTCCGAATACGCCAGGGCCGCCAGCAGCTGCTGACGCTGCAACGAGGACAGGTGCTGGGTGCGGTACCACGACAGCAGGTAGATCATCAGGGCGGTGGCGGTGATGTTCATCTGCAACCGCAGCAGGGCCAGGGATTCGCTGAGCACAGGGGAACCGCCCCGGAACATCCAGGGCAACGCCAGCGACACGGCCAGCAGCCCCAGCGCCAGCTGGCCGGCGCGGGGCCGGGTGTGGACCAGCAGCAGAAAGGTAAACGCGACCAGCACGCTCAGGTAAGGTCCGGAATTCAGGTAGTACGTCGCGGGCTGCTGGCCCACCGAAAAAGCGGTGACATTGGCCAGTGAGGCCAGACCCGCCACCCAGACCATCACCGTTTCGGCTGTTCGCAGCGGGCGGCCCAGCAGCAGCCATGCCATCAGGCCACCAAACAGCACGAGCAGCGGCGGAATCAGCACCTGAACGAAAAACTCCGGAATGCCCGATGGCTGGCGCGTGGCGACGGACGTGGCCAGGGTCACCATGACGATGGCCAGCACCAGCAGGTAGATGCGCCGCCGGATGGTGTCCGAGCCCGCCTGCAACGCAGACCACTCGGCCCTGTTGTGCATGGTGGCCGGCAGGGTGTTGGGGTCCTGCTGGCCGTCGGGGAGCCCCATGTTCCGCAGTATATGGGTCTGGTCCCTGCCGACGGGGGCGAAAAGTGGCCTGCACCTTTGTTCTCTCCATCCACATTCCCCGGTTCGCAGCCCGTACACTGCCCTGTTATGTTGCGTCCCCGTATCAAGCCTGAAGTGATGAGTCCAGTGGGAGGCTTTCCCCAGCTGAAGGCAGCGGTGGAGGCCGGGGCCGACGCGGTGTTCTTCGGCGTCAACCCGGCCAGAGGCGCCGGAAGGGCGGACGGCGCGGGCTTCCACGCGCGGGCCAAGGTGGGTTTTGACGCCGAGGCCCTGCCCGAGATCATGCGCGGCCTGCACGCGCGCGGGGTGCAGGGCTTCGTCACCTTCAACGTGCTGGTCTTTGACCGCGAGCTGCGCGACGCCGAACGTCAGCTGATGGCGCTGGCCGAGGCCGGGGTGGACGCCCTGATCGTGCAGGATCACGGCGTCGCCCGCCTCGCCCACGAAATCTGCCCCGATCTGCCCATTCACGGCAGCACGCAGATGAGCATCACCAGCGCCGAGGGCGCCGAACATGCCCGCCGCTTCGGAGCCAGCCGGGTGGTGCTGGGCCGCGAGCTGAGCCTCAAGGACATCGAGCGCATCGCCGGCCAGACCGACGTGGAGCTGGAAACCTTCGTCCACGGTGCGTTGTGCGTCTCCTACTCCGGCCAGTGCTTTTCCTCCGAGGCTTGGGGAGGCCGCAGCGCCAACCGGGGCCAGTGCGCCCAGGCTTGCCGCCTGCCGTATGACCTGCTGGTGGACGGTGAAGAGCGTGATCTGGGGGACGCCCGCTACCTGCTGTCGCCGGGTGACCTGTACGCCCTGCATCAGGTGCCGGAACTGGTGCGGATCGGCGTGAACTGCCTGAAGATCGAGGGCCGCTACAAGGACGCCGAGTTTGTGGCCCTGACCACCGCCGCCTACCGTCAGGCCGTGGACGAGGCGTGGGCGGGCCTGCCGCTGAGCATCACGCCGCAGCAGGAGCAGGATCTGGAACAGGTCTATTCGCGCGGGCTGGCCCCGCACTTCATGGCCGGCACCAACCACCAGACCGTGGTGCGCGGGCGGGCACCCAGACACCGGGGCGTGCGGGTGGGCACGGTGCGCGGCGTCACCGAACGCGGCGTGCTGGCCGAACTGGCCGAGCCGCTGAAGCCCGGCGACGGTCTGGTCTTCGATCCGGCCAACTGGCGTGCCCCGGAGGGCCGCGAGGAGGGCGGGTTCCTGTACGGGCTGTGGCAGGACGGTCAGCAGACGGAGGACGTGCGCGCCGGCGGCGTCTACGAGCTGCGGTTCGGGCGCGGCGCGGTGGACGGCTCGCGCGTGCGCCCCGGCGATCCGGTGTGGCGCACCCATGACCCCAGCCTGAACGCCCGCGTTAAACCACTGATCGAGGCGGGCGATCCGGTGTACACCCGCCCCATCCGCGCCGGGTTCGTGGGCCATGTCGGGCAGCCGCCCCAGCTGACCCTGACCGACGAGGCGGGCCACCGCTTCACCGCCCGCCTGCCGGAGCCGCTGTCTCCTGCCCGCAACCGCGCGCTGGACGAGGCGGGCCTATGGGAACAGCTGGGCAAGCTGGGCGGCACGGGCTACCACCTGGCCGGGCTGAACGCGGACTTGCGCGGCGAGGGCTTCCTGCCGGTCAGCGCCCTGAACGGCTTGCGGCGCGAGGCGGTGGAGGGATTGACGGCGCTTCGGGCGGCGGCCCCGGTGCGGCGAATCGAGGGCCGCCTGAGCGAGTCCCTGGGCGCACCCACCGCGCCTCAGCCGCAGTCGGCCAGTCCGCGCCTGCACGTCCTCGTCCGCACCCCCAAGCAACTGGACGCGGCCCTGGCCGAAGCGCCGGAGTCCATCACCCTGGATTACCTGGAACTGTACGGCCTGAAGCCCAGCGTGGAACGCGTGAAAGCCGCCGGAATCGCGGTGCGGGTGGCGAGTCCGCGCATCCTCAAACCCACCGAGCAGAACCTGCAGAAGTTCCTGCTGTCGCTGGACGCCGGGATTCTGGTGCGCAGCGGCGGCCTGCTGGAAGGCTTGCAGGGTTCGGAGGCGGCGCTGACGGGCGACTTCTCCCTGAACGCCGCCAATGTCCTGACCGCCCGCGCCCTGCTGGAACTGGGCCTGGAACGGCTGACGCCCACCCACGATCTGAACGCGCAGCAGATCACCGAGCTGGCCGGGCTGGTGGGGCCGGAACGGCTGGAGGTCATCGCCTACGGGCACCTGCCGGTCTTTCACACCGAGCACTGCGTCTTCTGCCGCTTCCTGTCGGACGGTACCGATTACACCAACTGCGGCCACCCCTGCGAGTCGCACCGCGTCGCCCTGCGCGACGAACGTGGGCGCACGCATCCGGTGATGGCCGATGTGGGCTGCCGCAACACCGTGTTCGAGGGCCGTCCGCAGGTGGCCGCCGCGCACCTGAGCCAGTGGCTAGCAGCAGGCCTGCGTGACCTGCGCCTGGAATTTGTCCACGAATCGCCGGATGGGGTGCGCGAGGTCATCCGCGCCCACCGCGCCTTCCTGAACGGCGAGATGAGCGTTTCCGGACTGGAGGCGGCCCTGTCCGGCCTCAGCGATGGCGGCACCACCGAGGGCAGCCTGTTCGTGCCGCACGACTTCGGGCTGTTAGACGCGCTGCCCGTCGTGTAAGACGAACTTCAGTGGAAACTTTGGCAAAAACGATGAAAGCTGGGCGAACGCGGGCCAGAACCAATGCGCCTTCATTAAGTCTGCATTCTTGATCAGGATGTTAGATTCCTCTGCGCCCATCTGCGGACGGTCAGTTACGCTGGCCCATGCTTGTTGACGCGCATCCGGTGAAGGTGGAACGGCACGACACGGCACAGTACTGTCACCACACCAATACCGGCCAGCGCCGCGTGAAGACTTACCGGGAAACATCTGCGGGCCTGTACGTGGCCCGCGATTTTGTGGGGCATCCGCGCATTCGCCACTGGCAGGCCCACCTGCTGCCTGACCTGAACCTGGTGGTGTGCCACTACGGGTTTCACGGGCACCGCGAACATGATTTTTACATTGACGTGGCCCAGGTCAGTCAGGACGGGCCGGTCTGGACGGTACGCGACCTGTACCTGGACATTGTGCTGCACGACGGTCTGGGCGCGGAAATCGCCGATACCGACGAACTGCTGGCTGCCTGGGAAGTGGGTTTCCTGAACGCCGAGGAACTGCATCAGGCCATCGAGGTGGCGCACCATACCGTCTCGGGGCTGGCGCGCGCCCGCTATTCCCTGAACCACTGGCTGACCGGGCAGGAGCTGAGGCTGGAGTGGCAGGGCGATCCCCAGCGGGCCGACACGGCCCAGATGAATCTGGCCTAGGCCGTCGGGTCCAGGCCAGTTCAAGCGGCTGTCAAGGGGCGTCCTCGCAGTCAACACCCAGACATACAAGTGGAGGATAGTCCCTCGCAGACGCGGCGCGTGGACCCAGGAGAGAGGCCGTCCGGTACGGTCCCTGATCTGCTCGGCCCGTTGCAACGGGGCCTACAATCGCTCCCGCTCGCCTTGCAACCTTGCCTTCAGAGAGCATCAACGCCCGGCTGAGGAGCATCACGCCCCGGACGACAGCACTGGTTCCCGGCGTGTCCCCCTTCAGAAGCCCACAAGCGTCCTGCCATGCCCGATTCAGACCGGCTGGGGCACGCGGGTCAGGCGCTCGAACACCGCCCTGACGGCCAGACGATACTCCTCAGCGTTCAGCCCCAGGCGGTCCTGTGGGCGGTCAAGCGCGTCCAGGCCCCCTGCGGCGGGAAGCGGGACCGCCGACGAGGCTTCCCAGATGTCCGGCTGCTCGGACAGGTGCTGCCAGCCGACGGACAGGGCGTACAGGTGGCTCAGTGCCCGCTGGGCCAGCTCCCGCTCCAGGGGCATCAGCGCCAGCAGACCTTCCAGGCGCCGGCCCAATCTCTGTCGAAACTCCTGAAGCAGTTGGGGCCGAACCCGGCGTTCCAGCACCGTCCCAAACAGCACCAGCAGCCGGCGCAGCGCTGTGGCCTCCTGTCCGGCCTCCAGCAGCACGTCGGCCACCTGTGCCGGCGTGCGCGGGCGACGTTCTTCCAACAATGCGGCGGCACGGTCAATCCACGCGTCCAGATGGGCATCTACCAGTGCCAGAAACAGTTCTTCCTTGGTGTCGAAATACAGGTACAGCGTGCCCTTGGCCAGCCGGGCCGCACCGGCCACCTGGTTCATGCTCAGGTCTGCGTAGGAGGTGGCGGCCCACAGGTCTTCGGCGGCGCGAAGAATGTCGGCCCGACGCTGCCTTTTTTCAGCCAGGCTGCGTGCGCGCAGGGGGCGTGATGGGTGACTGGTCATGGTGGCTGACCATAGGTCAAGCGTGGCCCAAACGCTGTTAAGAGCTTCACGCCCCGCCTATTCTGGTGATTCTCTCAACGAAGCGGGGAGGATCGCCCAAGGTTCAGTCCCGTCATGGCCTTGACGTGCAGCGTCGGGAATGCATAGAGGCCGGACAGAACCCGCCTCAGCTGGCCGGAACGGCCTTTCGGCGCTCCCCGCTGCTGACCTAAAACGTCTCCTGCAACAGCGCCTCGTCGGCGCTGACCAGCAGGGGGTGGCGGGGCAGGCGTTCAGTCTCGATCAGCAACCGCGTGAGTGCGGCGGCGTCCAGTCCACCCAGCAGCCCGGACGCCACCGGCGTTTCGAAGGTGGGCTGTGGCGCGTGGGACGTACAGTCCAAGACACAGAATTCGTCGCCGCGGCTCACGGCGGCGCCGTAGCCGTTGCCGAAGCGGAACACCAGCAGTTCGCCGTCCGGCAGAGGGTGACGCTCAGGCTGGGCCAGCACTCCGGCGAAGGCCTCCAGTCGGGCGGGGGCCGGCGGGGGAGCGGAATAGGGGGGCGAATGAAGCAGCGTCATGCAGTCACACTCCAGAAACAGAAGTCGGGCCTGTGGGTACGCTGGCTGTCTCGGGGGAACACCTGGGCACCCAGCGCACATTGACCCTAAAGGCCAGCCTCTTACCAATGGCTTACGCCGGGCAACCTCAGGATGCGTACCTGGCGCTGAAGGGCGGCATTGGAGTCCGGGGGACGCCAGCCCTCCCCCCCGCTGCATCTCATAGAGCGAGGCCGGCAGGCCCGTTCTGACCGCCGGCCAAAGGCCCTCCCCCAAGAGGGCTGCTGGAGAGTGGCCGCCTGTGTTTAGCCCTCGCCCGGCGCAGCCCGCCGCTGCATCAGCATGGTGCGTTTGCACTGCGCCACCACCTCGCCGCGCTGGTTGAGGGCGCGGTGTTCGACGGTCACCAGCCCCTGCGTGGGGCGAGATCGGCTGTCACGGGCCGTCAGCACCTCGGACTCGGCGCGGATGGTGTCGCCGTGAAAGACGGGCTTCGGGAACACCACGTCGGTCAGGCCCAGGTTCGCCACCAGCGTGCCCAGCGTCAGCTCGTGGACGCTCAGGCCCACCAGCAGGCTGAGGGTCAGCAGGCTGTTGACCAGCGGCTGCCCGAACTCGGTCTGCGCGGCGTACTCGTGATCCAGATGCAGCGGCTGCGGGTTCATGGTCAGGGTGGTGAACAGCACGTTGTCGGCCTCGGTCAGCGTGCGGGTGACGCGGTGGCGGATCACGGTGCCGGGCGTGAGTTCCTCGAAATAGCGGCCCTGGGGGCGGTTTAAGTCTTCATTCATGGTCAGCCTCCGGAAGGGCGGCCAGCACGGCGCGGGCGGCACTCAACATGGGTTCGTCCACCATCTGGCCCTCGAAACTGAAGGCTCCGTGGCCGCGTTCGGCGGCCGCATGGGCGGCGTCCAGCAGGGCGCGGGCACGGGCCGCCTCGGCGGGCGTGGCGCCGAAAATATCGTGGGCCAGCGCCACCTGCGCGGGGTGGATGCACAGCTTACCCGCGTAGCCCAGCGCGCGGCCCTGTTCGGCATCGGTGCGGAAGGCGGCCTCGTCGTTCAGCGCCGTCACCACGATGTCCAGCGCCGCCACCCCGGCCAGCCGCGCGGCCAGGGCCACCTTTGAGCGGGCGTATAGGACTTCCAGCCCGCCAGCGGTTCGCCGTCCGCCCAGATCGGTGGTGTAGTCCTCCGCGCCGAAGTAGGCCAGCGTCACAGTCTCCTCACGCAGAATCTCCAGCGCGTTCCAGACGCCCGCCCCGGTTTCCAGTCCGGCCAGGAGGGGCAAGTTGAGGTGGTGCGCTTCGAGCGCCTTCGCCACCCGTTGAACATCTGCAGCCGATTCCAGCTTGGGCACCACCACGCCGGCCAGTTCCGGAGTCAGCACGGCCAGATCGTCGGCGAAATACGGCGAGTGTGGAGCGTTGACGCGCAGAAAGACGGCCAGATGCGGCGCGGCGGCGATCAGGTCACGGGCGGCGTCGCGGGCCACCGGGCGGGCGGCGGCTTTGGCCTCGGCGGTGCCGGGAATGGCGTCCTCCAGATCAATCACCACCGCGTCGGGGGCGCTGCGCGGCAGCTTGGCGATCAGATCGGCGCGGTTGCCGGGAGCGAACAGCACGGAACGCGGGCGCAGCAGGGAGGCGGCCATCAGCGCCTCCGCCGGGAAAAGGGGAGTCGGGACATCATGCGGTCAGCATAGTCGCCCACGGCAGCGGTATCGGCACAGGCCCACGCCCTACCGCACGTCGCTGCGGCGCAGGGCATAGGCCACCGCCAGCGCGATCACGGCCAACGTCAGCGTCGCCAGCCCCCACACCGCGCCGCTGCTGGCTGCAAAAGCCGTGGCCGACAGCCCGCCCTGAAAGACCAGCGTCAGCACCGTGTTCAGGAGGGGAGCACGCTGGCTGCGTTTGAAGGCGTCGGCGCGGCGCACCGGCAGGGGTTGCCACAGCACCATCAGGGCGGTGCCCCCTGTGCCCAGCAGCAGCAGAGGCACCAGAAACAGTGTGTGGGACGTGCCCAGCGCCCCCCGCAGGGCCAGCACACTCAGCGCCACCAGACCGATCAGCACGGTGGGCAGGACGGCGGCCAGCCACTTGTCGCGCCGCAGGGCCGCCGGGCTGCGCGGGGCACTGACCAGCAGATCGGGGGCGTCCTCGGCATTCAGGGTCAGGTGGGCCAGGGCCGCCGTGAGGCTGGCGGTCAGGAGAACGACGCCCGTGCCGCCTGCCGCCCGCAGGCCCCCGCCCCGCGTGACCGAGAACAGCAGCGGCAGCAGGTACACCAGTTGCAGCAGCGTGCGCGACAGCAGTTCGGGGTCACGCCCGATCAGCCGCCATTCCTTGAGCAGCGTGGCGCGGGACCCAGAGGCGAAGCGCAGGCCACCCGATCCGGCCCGTGCCTGTCTGACGCGGCCTTCCGGCGCGGCGATTTCCTGCGCGCCATTCACGAACTGCCGGGTCAGGGCCAGGACCGAGACGGCGAAGACGGCCAGAGAAAACAGGACCAGCACAAGCGCGGGCAGCGGCTCCAGCCACGCGGCGCGGGCGGGCAGCCACAGCCACGCCTCCCGGCCCGGCCAGCCGCCCTGCCCCGGCGCGAAGGAGGACAGGGCCTCAACAACGGCATTGGACCGCTGGCCCCGCCCCCCGCTGAAATTGGCCCACTGCGTCGCCAGAAAAATGCCCGCGCCGAACAGCGCGCCCAGCACCGCCGACACCGTGCGGGTGCGGCGCACACCCAGCACCCGCACCAGCCCCAGCGTCAGCCACAGACCCGCCCCCGACGCCAGCAAGGAGGCCGACCACCACCACAGCAACAGGCCCAGGCCACCGCGCCCCACGCCCAGCACCAGCAGGGCCAGCGTCAGCGGCACCACCAGCAGGCCAGCAGGCAACGCCGCCGACAGGGCCACCCCCAGCGCCCGCGAGGCCAGCACCACGCGCGGTGGCAGGGGCGATTGCAGCAGCAGGTCCAGATCGCCGCGCGTGAACAGCGTGACCAGGGACGCCCGCACGGCTGCCGAGAGCATCAGCGTCACGAAGAACGCCTGGGCCAGCAGCACCGGCCCCAGGGCCGCGTCCGGCAGTGGGGCGCTCAAGGGCAACCCCGACAGGACAGAGCGCAGGGCAAAGTAGCCGCCCAGCACCCCCAGAATCAGCACGCCCAGCGCGATATACAGTCCCACCCGCTGGCCGCCGGTCAGCGCCTGCCATTGCCACAGCAGTTGCTTTTTCAGCAGCCACGGCAGGCTGCCGGGTCTGGGGCCTCTGGCACGGGGGACGGGTGATTTGACCACTCCAGTGCTCACAGTCCGGCCACCACCTCAGCTTGCGGGGCGTCCAGGCCAGTCAGTGACAGGAAGGCGTCTTCCAGCGTCGCGGTGCCGGTGCGGGCCAGCAACTCCTCCGGCGTGCCCTCGGCGATCAGCGTGCCGCCCGCGATGATGCCGATGCGTTCGGCCATGCGTTCGGCCACCTCCAGAATGTGGGTGGTCAGGACCACCGCGCCGCCGTCATCGACGTACTGGCGCAGCGCGTCCTTGACCTGCCGCGAGGCCGCCGCGTCCAGCCCGGTCAGCGGCTCGTCCAGCAGCAGCAGGCGCGGGCGGTGGATCAGCGCCCCGGCCATCGCCAGTTTCTGCTTCATGCCGCGCGAGAAGCCCTCCACCCGCTCCTGGCGGTGGTCCCACAGGTTCAGCCATTTCAGCAGGCGTTCGGCCTCCGGCGCGGCCTGCGCGGCGTCCATGCCCCACAGCCCGGCCACGAACTCCAGGTATTCCGGCGCACTCAGCTTGCCGTACAGCAGCGGATCGTCGGGCAGGTAGGCCAGCACCTGCTTGGCCGCCTGGGCCGCGTGCTGGACGCTGTGGCCGTAGATGAACGCCTCGCCGCTGTCGGGCTTCGTCAGGCCCGCGACGATGCGGATGGTGGTGGTCTTCCCCGCCCCGTTCGGCCCCAGCAGCGCGTACAGTTCACCAGGGCGCACGCGCAGGTTCAGGCCAGAGACGGCCGCCTTGCCCCCGAACGATTTGTGCAGGTCACGCAACTCCAGGGCGGCACTTTCAGTTTCGGGCGGGATGGGCGCGGACATGTCCTCTTATACGGGATACGGCGGACAGAGGTTGCCCCCAGAACCCCCGGCGCAGGGAACGCTAGATTACGGGTCATGAAGTTACGCGGCACGCTGGGCGGTCTGAATCTGTTGCTGGAGCCTGGGGACACCGCCGAGAGCGTGTCGCGCGGGCTGGTGATGCCCAACCTGGCGGGCAGCAGCGTGACCATTGAGATTCATGGCGACGCCGACATGGGCGCGCTGGAACGGGCGCTGGAGATCATCCGCGCCGCCGGGGGCCAGCCGGGGCGCCTGCGTGCGCCGCGCGTGACCGTGGCCTCGCCGGCCCAGGCCGCGCCTGAAGCCCACCCCATCGACAGCGCCCGCACCGTGATCGTGCCGCACACCATCCGGGCCGGATCGCGCAGCGAGTACCGGGGCAGCGTGATCGTGCTGGGCGACGTGAACCCCAGCGCCGAGGTCATCGCGGGCGGGGACGTGATCGTGATTGGCGCGTTGCGCGGCCTGGCCCACGCCGGGCAGGGCGGCTACAGCGACGCCATCGTGTGGGCGCGGCCCATCGCCAGCCCCCAGATCCGCATCGGCGACGCCGTGGCCCGCGCCCCCGAAGGCAGCAGCCTGAGCAACATGCGCGTGCGGGGCGGCGAGCCGGTGGCTGAACTCGCACGGTTGCAAGACGGCATCATCGTGATCGACGCGCAGAAATAATCAAGCGGGCCAGCGCATAAGCAGGCGGACGTCGCAGCCCTTCAGACGCCCGGCCCCGGTTCGCCCTGCGGCGTCCATGCCCCCCCTTTGCCGGCCAGATCTCCAGACCAGAAGCGGCCAGAAAGGCCCCGCACGGCGACTTTGTGACGCCTCTCGCCGCCCAAATCGGGCCATCGGCTATACTGGGTCTTGAAATTCCTCGAACTGGGGGGTGGGTGCAGGACAGCCCACCTTTTTTCGTGGAGGGGGTGGTCAGGTGGGCAGCCCGGACGGGAGGCCCCGACAATATGAATAACAACGCAACCGACAACTCAGACGGCCAGACGGCCAACAATTCAGGTGGGCAGACAGACGGGCAGATCGCCCGGCTTCAGGCCATCGCGCAGGCAGGAGTAGAGCCGCTGGGCTTTGAGGTCCTGGAAGTTCAGTTGCAGCATGCGGGCGGAGAATTGATTGTGCTGGTGCGGATCGACCGCCTGGACGAACAGCCCGTCACGATGGCCGACATCACGGGGGCCAGCCGCGCCGCCGAGGCGGAGTTTGACCGCCTGGATCCGATTGCCGGGGAGTACCGCCTGGAATTCGAGTCGCCGGGAGCCAAGCGTCCGCTGCTGCGCGCCCGGCATTTCGAGCGCATGGTGGGCCTCAAGACCCGGGTGCGCGGCGACGGACAGGCGTTCACCGCCCCGATCAAGGCCGTGAACGGCGACGACGTGACCTTCGACGTGAACGGCGAAGACGTGACGCTCAAAGCCGGGACGTTCACCGCCAATCTGGCCGAGTTCCCGGACCGGCACCGCTGAATGCAGCCCACCTCTAAAACAAACAAAGGAAGAGTGAGATGACCCAACCCGAATTCAATTTTGCCGACGCACTGCGCGAAGTGGCGCAGGCCCGCAACATCAACGAACTGGCGCTGATCCAGGCCTTCGAGGAGTCGCTGGCCCAGGCCTACACCCGCAACGTGGAGCCGGACAAGCGCATTGAGGTTCACCTGGACCCGGTCAGCGGCGAGCTGGAAGTGCTGGTGGTGCGCGAGGTGGTGGAGGTCATTGAGGACGAGCACCTCCAGATCTCGCTGGCCGACGCGCTGGAGCTGGACCCCGGCGTGGAACTGGGCATGGAGATGGAATTCCCGGTGGACCGCGAGAAGTTCTCGCGCATTGCCCTGCAGGCCGCCAAGCAGACCCTGACGCAGAAGATGCGCGAGACCGAGCGCAACGTGGTCTTCAACGAGTACAAGGACCGCGAGGGCCAGGTGCTGACCGCCCAGGTGGTCCGCAGCGACAACAAGGGCAACTGGTTTGTGGAACTGGGCGCGGGCGAGGCAATTCTGCCGCCCCGCGAGCAGATTCCCGGCGAGAAGCTGACCCCCGGCAACCGCGTCAAGATCTACCTCAAGGAGGTCCGCAAGACCCCCAAGGGGCCGACGATCCTGGCGAGCCGCGCCGACGAGCGGTTGCTGGACTACCTCCTCAGGCAAGAAATTCCCGAAGTCGCCAACGGCATCGTGGAGATCAAGGCGATCTCGCGCGAGGCCGGGCAGCGCAGCAAGGTGGCGGTCTTCTCCCACAACTCCAACGTGGACCCGATCGGCGCGTGCATCGGCCACCGGGGCAACCGCATCCAGGCCGTGACCGGCGAACTGGGCCGCGAGCGCGTGGACGTGATTCTGTGGGACGCCAACCTGCGCGACTTCATCCGCAACGCGCTGTCTCCGGCCAAGGTGGGATTGATCGAGGTCCTGCCCGACCGCCAGGAAGCCACCGTGACCGTCACGCCCGATCAGCTGTCTCTCGCCATCGGCAAGGGCGGACAGAACGTGCGGCTGGCGGCCAAGCTGACCGGCTTCAAGATCGACCTGCGCGAGACCGCCGCCATCAGCGACCTCGACGCCGCCATGCAGCAGGCGCTGCAGGACGAGCAGGAAGGCCGCGAGGCCGACGTCGCGCAGTCCGCCTTCGACGCGCTGTTCAAGGACAGCAAGTCGGTGGCCACCGCCAGTCCGGAAGACATCGGGGAGCAGTAAGTCTTGACCGCCGCTTCCCCCACCCCCAGCCGGCACGTGCCCGAGCGCACCTGCGTGGCCTGCCGCCGCAAACGCCCCCAGCAGGACTTCCTGCGGGTCACGCGGGTGGACGGCCGGTGGGCCGTGCGGGCCGGAAACAGAGTGGGGCGGGGCGCGTACGTCTGTGCCGACACCCCTGAATGCTGGCAGGAAAAGCGGCTGCGGCGGGGCTTCCGTGCCCAGGCCGCCGAGATCGCGGAGCAACTTCTGCACCATCGAAAAGAACCGAAACAGAACCATTCCGCGCCGTCCGCGCGGGTCTCACCGGAGGTGAGTCATGTCTAAAGTCCGAATCTACACGCTGGCCAAAGAGTTGAATCTGGAAAATGCCCGAATGCTGGAAATCCTCGACGGTCTGGGCGTGTCGTACAAGAGCGTCAGCAGCACCATCGAGGAAGACACGGTGGAACTGATCAAGCAGATCGTGGCCGAGGAAGGCACGGGCGGCGCAAATGGGGAACCCCAGGCCGCCGCGCCCACCGAGGCCGAGAAAGCGCCGGAACAGGAGGCGCCCAAGCAGGGGGCCGCTTCACAGGCCCCCCAGCCCGCCGCCGCCAGCGCACCTGCGGCCCAGGCTTCAGGCTCCGCCACGGCCACCCAGACCCGCGATGACGTCGTGACGGAAGCGCCCAAGTCGGACATCCCGCACCGCGCGCCCGTCGTCACCATCATGGGCCACGTCGACCACGGCAAGACCTCGCTGCTGGACTACATCCGCAAGACGCGGGTGGCGGCCAAGGAAGCCGGCGGCATCACGCAGCACGTCGGGGCCTTCGAGGCGCAGACCAGCAAGGGCCGGATCGTCTTTATCGACACCCCCGGTCACGAGGCGTTCACGACCATCCGGGCGCGCGGGGCCAACGTCGCCGACATCGCCATCATCGTGATCGCCGCCGACGACAGCCTGATGCCGCAGACCCGTGAGGCCATCGCGCACGCGCAGGCCGCCAAGGTGCCGATGATCATCGCCATCAACAAGATGGACCTGCCGCAGGCCAACCCGGAAAAGGTCAAGACGGACCTGACGCAGCTGAACCTCGTGCCGGAAGAGTACGGCGGCGATCTGATCGTGGTGCCGGTCAGCGCCAAGACCGGCGAGGGCGTCGAAGACCTGCTGGAATACATCAGCCTGAACGCCGAACTCGAAGACCTGCGCGCCGATCCCAAGGGAACGTTTGCGGGCGTGGTCATCGAGGGCAAGGTGGACAAGCAGGCCGGCGTCCTCGCCACCGTGATGGTGCAGGAAGGGACGCTGCACGTGGGCGACTTCCTGGTGGTGGGCGAGAATTACGGCAAGATCAAGGCCATGACCGACAGCGCGGGCGGGCGCATCAAGGAAGCCGGTCCCAGCACGCCGGTCCAGGTGCTGGGCTTCAGCGAGGTGCCCACCAGCGGCGAGAAGGTCAGCAGCGCCAAGAATGAGCACGCCGCGCGCGAACTGATCGCCAGCCGCGCCAGTGACCGCCGCGACGCGGAGGCCGCCCAGGTGCAGCGCAAACTGACCCTGGAAGAGATGATGGGGCCGCTGAGCAGCGTGCGGACCGTCAACCTGATTCTGCGCACCGACACCCAGGGCAGCGTGGAGGCCATCCAGGGCATCCTGGCCCGCAAGGAGTCCGAGGACGTCAAGATCAACGTGATGCTCGCGGGCATCGGCGCGCCCACCGAGGGTGACGTGCTGCTGGCCGGGACTGCCGACGCCACCATCCTGTGCTTCAGCGTCACGGCCCCCGGCAGCGTCACGAAGATCGCCGAGAGCAAGGGCGTGGACATCAAGTCCTTCCGCATCATCTACGAACTGATCGACGAGGTGGACCGTCTGATCAAGGGCAACGTCGAGCCCGTGTTCGAGGAGAAGTACCTGGGCCGCGCCGAGGTCCGCATGGTGATCAAGCACCCGCGTTTCGGCAACATCGCCGGCTCCTACGTGACCGACGGCAGCCTGAAGCGCAACGCCAAGGCCAAGGTCACGCGCGGCAAGGAAACCGTCTACGAGGGCACGCTGGTGGGCCTCAAGCGCCTCAAGGACGACGTGCGCGAGGTGCAGAGCGGCTACGAGTGCGGGATCAACCTGGACTGGGACGGCGCGGAGGTCGGCGACATCATCGAGGCCAGCGAGATGGTGGAAGTCGAGCAGGCGTAAGCCTGAGCCGCCAGAGCTTCACCAGATGAGAGGGGCCGTTCCTGAAGGGGGGCGGCTCCCTTTCTGTTGAAGGGCTACACGGATGCTGGTGGAAGCACGTTATACGGGTTCCGTTTGTTTCGTGTAGGAACCGGGAGAGCGCCGGTTCCTACACTCCACATCCGGAACCCGTTTTTCTCTTTCTCGCTCCGCTCGGGTAGTTGGCTGGAACCATGCCCGACACCACTGAAATGAGAGCGTCCGGGGCCTATCCCCGGACGTGTCAAAAGAGCTCCCACTCGAGAGTTTCGTCTGTCAGAACCCCGCCTGTCCAGTCCAG